>JBGPEF010000466.1:0-4688 GCA_041482675.1 Tepidisphaeraceae bacterium
CCGACCGTGCCCCCCTTCCAGATCAGGAAGGTGTTGCCCTTGGCGGCGTTCTCCTTGGTCGTCTCGCCGCGGACGACGCCATCCTTCATCGACCACAGCCGTGGATCACCATCCCAGCCGGTCAGGTCCTTGCCGTTGAAGAGCGGCTTCATATCGGCCGGCTCGGCCGGGGCTCTTTGCGAAACATCCTCGGCCAGAGCCACCGACGCCACCAACAACGCCGACGCCACGAGCGAGATGAATCTCATCAGAGGCCTCCGCGATCGATTGTAGTGCAGGCTTTCAGCCTGCTTCGGTAGGGTGTGCTTCAGCACACCAAATTCCGGTGTGCTAAAGCACACCCTACGAAGCTGCAAAGTGCAGGCAGTTATTGCTGGCCGACTTCGATCCTCACGTACTGCTCTAGATTGACGCCTTTGTTCTTGAGAAGTTGTGCAATTGTGCCCTTGAACTTCTGGGAATTGAAGAATTCCTGGTCGAGGAGCGTGCGCTCGGCGTAAAAGGCCGCCATCTTTCCTTCGGCGATTTTCTCCGCGATCTGCTGGGGCTTGCCCAGTGCCTTGGCCTGCTCGACGGCGATTTCTTTTTCCTTGGCGACGAGGGCGGCCGGAAGCGACTCGCGATTGAGCGCCAGTGGCTTTGAGAAGGCGATGTGCCCGCCGATGTCGGTGATCAGGTCATCGCTGGCGTTGGCGACATTGCCGGAGAAGGAGAGGAGCACGCCGATCTTGCCGCTGATGCTGTAAATGTAGAGGCCGACTTTGCCGCCGTGATTTGATAGCGCGGCCGTCTTGCCCAGGCGAACGTTTTCGCCGGTTTTTTGCGCCACCAACGTGAGATCCCCCGCGAGAGCGTCGGCTATGGCGGCCTTGGGATTGTGGAGGAGCAGATTCGCACCCTTGGCGCCCACCTGCTGCACCGGCTCGCTCCTGGCTGTGAAATCGGTGTTGCAGTTGATCTCCACCAGCGCTGCCGACTGGCCATCAGCGCTTTTGACGCCGAAGACCCGGCCTTCGCTGGCGGCACGCTCTGCCAACGATGCCTTGACGCCCTTTTTGCGGAACAGGTCAACCGCTTTATCGAGGTCGCCGCCGGCCTCGGTGAGCATCTTCTTGCATTCCATCATGCCCTGGCCGGTTTTGGCCCGGAGGTCATTGACTAGTTTTGCGGTGATCTCGGCCATTAGAGAACTCCAAAGGAAAGAACAAAGGACATGGGACCAGGGAAAAGAGGCGCCAATTTACATGGGAGCGACGGCGACGGGCTCGGAGGGGGCGGATTCCTGCGGGGGCGAGGCCTCGTCGGGCTTGCCGGTTCCGCCATCATCAGCACGGAAGGCCGCACGGCTGGAGCGACGCCGCGGCTGTGCAGCGGGATCCTCGGCCTTCTCCGGCCGCGAGGCCTTGGCCTCGATAATCGTGTCGGCCAGCTCGCGAACGATAATCTCAATCGCCCGCATGGCGTCGTCGTTCCCCGGGATGGGCAGGTCGATCAGGTCGGGGTCGCTGTCGGTGTCGATCATCGCAACCGTGGTAACCCCCAGCTTGCGGGCCTCTTTCACGGCGATGTGCTCGCGGCGTGTGTCGATCAAGAACATGATTCCCGGCATGCGCTCCATGCGGCGGATGCCTTCGAGGTTGGCCTTGATCTTCTCCATCTCGCGCTGGAGGGTCGATTTCATTTTCTTGGAATAGGTTTCGATCTGCCCGGACTCCCACAATTTTTCCAGCTCTTCCAGGCGAAGAAGGCGGGCGCGGATGGTGCGGAAATTGGTCAGCGTGCCGCCGAGCCAGCGCTCGGAGACATAGTGCATTCCGCAGCGCTTGGATTCCTCCTCGATGGCATGGCGGGCCTGCCGCTTGGTGCCGACGAAGAGAATGTCCTTGCCCTGTTGGACGACCTGGGTGATGAGCTTTTTGGCGCGGAGGAGGCCCTTGATGGTCTCCTTCACGTCAATGATATGGATCATGTTGCGCTTGCCGTGGATGTAGGGTTCCATCTTCGGGTTCCACCGGCTGACGCGGTGGCCGAAATGGACTCCGGCATCCACGAGCTGCTTCACTAAATCTGACTGAGACGTTGCCATACGAAATACTCCGTTTCCAAACGATTCCGATCCCATCGGAATCGGCAGCCCAATGGACAAGCGCAGACGGCCAAGACGCCGGCGGCCGGGGGCGATCACAAAAATCGCCTCTGAAGGGCTTAAAAGGGGTCCGAAAATGTAAAAACAAGTCCCAAAGGCGTTGTGGCGCAAAATCGGCCAACGCCGGCCGATGCGCAGCGCCCTGGGTGGCCCTTGGCGGGCCAAAGAGACAAAGATAGTCAGGTGGAACAATTGTTTCAAGGGGAGGCCTTGGATTGTTCCTGCCTGGCGCATTGACTGAATCGGATTTTTGGGGTGATTGGCAGTAGTGGCGGGCGGGGGCGGGGGAGGGGAGCGTGTGGGCGCATGGGGGTGTGGGTGTATGGGCGTGGGGGAGAGGGGACGGGGAAAAAGTATTTTGAGGGGTCCTTGGGGCGTTTTTTTGCAAAGTTTGTTCGGCATGGGACTTGTGGGAGGGGTGGGGCAAGGATTCAACAAAAAAACCGACCGAAACCGACCGAAAACGACAGAAACCGACATGAAAGCGACCGGAAACCGACGTGGAAGCGACGGGGAGGCGGGGGATAGAGGATAGTTGATAGAGGATAGAGGATAGCGGGGGCGCGGAAGGGGAAAATGGGTTCGTTCTGTGGAAATGAAACCGCCGAGACGCAGAGACGCAGCGAGGAGCGATTCTTTTGGAGATGAGTCTGGATGACGTGAAGATGACGACTGGGTTCGTTCTGTACGCTTGAAGACTGGCCGCGGATTGCGGGGATGAAGGCGGATGTGCGCGGATTGGAGTGGAGTTCGGCGTGTGTAGAGAGAAAAAAGATACGCGGTGAAATCGTAAATTAAGGCCAGAGCGTTGGTTGTGGATCTGGAGGGACGAAAAAGTGGGTGAAAACCGGGATAAAAGCGGGATGAAACCGGGATGGAGCCGGGTGAGAAGCGGGATGGAAGCGGGATGGAACCGGGGTGGAAGCGGGGAAGAAGCGGGAAGGGGTTTGGGGGCGGATGGTCGGCGCGCGGAGGGGGCGGGGGTACGGCTGGGTGGGTGAAACGAGCGCATGGCGACCCCCTTTCTTTCTCTAAGGATGTCGGGGTCGCCACGGCGACTGCCCGACCTACCGAGTCCGACCTACCAAGTACGTTTTTTGCATTAGATTGTTCGGTAAAAATTTGGGAATTCTTATGACGGTGGGAGACGCTCACTCTTGCGGAAGAGAGAGCTGAGGCGCCGAGGCGACGGAGCGGTAGTTGGCGTCGAGGTCGGCAGAGAGCAAGAGGAGGGCCTGGAGGCGGCGGACCATTTGGCTGAAGTAGGTGAGTTCTTCGGTACGGAGGGCGCGGCCGAGGACCTTATACTCGCGGTAGGAGAGCCATTTTTTGAGGACGGGATAGCCGCCGATGGTCATGGCGTAGACGGGGGCGGGGATGTTGGAGAAGAACAGGTTGTCGTTGAGGTAGAGGTCGAGCGAAGAGGAATCTTTTGGAGAGTGAGGGAGGAGTTTCCCTTTGCCGCACATGACGGCATTTTTTTGGCCGCGGAAACCCCAGCCGGCGGTGACTTTGGTGTCAGCGGGTTCTTCGATGGGGGAGTGGTCGATTTTGGTGGGGATGGCGAGGTGGCGAAGCTCGGGGCGGAGTTGGCCGGTGGTGACGCCGGGGACGGGCTTGTCGGGGAGGAGCAGGTCGGCGACTTTATGCCCAAGGGAGGCGGAGGATTGGAGGCGTTTTCGATCGCCAGGAATTGGGATGCGCGGCCAGTCTAATCGAAGCGCAGCAACATTCTCGTCCTGATAGGCAAGTGAATGAGTTACTGCGAAGACGTGGTAAAAGAGGATTTTCTCATCTACACGAAGGGACCTAACCAACTCATTTGCAGTTTCTGTAAGATTCGGGCGCGGTAACCCGGGTTGGGAGCTCTGCTGAAAAATATGCGCTTGATCCGTCGTGTAAAGTGGAAATCCCCGCGTACCACTGTCCATGCAGTTCAGATCGTTCAAGCTGTCGGTTATTAATGGCGGCTCGATATTGGCTTTTCTTGTTCGTCCCGTGGTGAAGAGAAAGAGATTGCCTTCTACCATCTGCTCAAAATATTCCGTTCGCTTTTCATCAAGCAACTTGGTTTCAGGTTCCCAATAGACCCATCTGAGGTCGAGCGGACGATAGAGGTATCGGCGAATGTTTTCGGGAAGAAAGCCGCGTCGACAAAGGGTCTCTCGCGTCTTAAACGGCTCGAAGCGGGCGGTGCGGGCCATTAGACCTGGCATCTCCTCCTTGATCGTGTCATTTGGGACATTGGGGTCGAAGTACCTTCTCATCCTTTCCACGAGGGTCTTTTTGTCTATATCAACCAGTTCGCTGTCCCTGCTCGTCTTGATACCAGGAAAGGAGACTGGGAGAAGTTCCGGCAGGCGTGGTGAGACTAAGTAGCTAGCGGCTGTGGCACCCGGTTGGAAAGAATAGCCAAGTTCGACTAGTGGTCTGACACCACCAATTCTACGGGTAAACAGGTCATCTTGCCGATGCTGATCTTGGGCACTTTGCCCGCGATCATGGAGGATCGGCATGAAAAAGTACATCGTTCGGCTGGAGG
>JBGPEF010000467.1:0-4679 GCA_041482675.1 Tepidisphaeraceae bacterium
CTCATGGATGCATTGGGCCCAAAAATGAACGCCTATATGAACTCCATCACTCGTCGTTTACGCGCCCTCCCCAAGAAGCGCCCAAACCGCCAAACCGGCACTACAAACAACAAACCACAAACAACAAACGATTAATATGCCCCTCACTTTTAAACATCATCAACTTTCCAACGGCCTCGACATCATTGCCGAGATCAACCCCGACTCCCATTCCATCGCCGCCGGCATGTTCGTCAAAACCGGCGCTCGCGATGAATCCATGGACGTCAACGGCGTCTCCCACTTCTTAGAACACATGATGTTCAAAGGCTCCGAAAAATACACCTGGGAAGACGTCAACCGCATCTTCGACGAAATCGGCGCGAGATATAACGCCTCCACCTCCCAGGAAATGACCAGCTACTACGCGAATGTTTTGCCCGAATACACCGAACAAGCCGTCGAACACCTCTCCCACCTCCTCCGCCCCGCTATTCGTGAATCCGACTTCACCACCGAAAAAAAAGTCATCCTCGAAGAAATCGCCATGTATCTCGACGACCCCGGCCATCGCCTCTACGAACAGGCCATGGCCGAGCACTTCGGCAACCACCCCCTCTCCCTTTCCATCCTCGGCTCCCCCGCCTCCATCATGAAACTCTCCCGCGACCAGATGGCCAAATATTTCGCGGACCGCTACGGCCCCGGCAACATGGTCCTCGCCGTCACCGGCAAGGTGAACTTCCCCGAATTCATCAAGCTCGCCGAAAAATACTGCGGCCACTGGCCCCGCGTAAACGCCCCCCGCACCACCCCTCAGCCTCTCTTCCAATCCAAGCGCAAACGCATGGCCGACCCCAAGCTCAACCGCCAATACACCATGGGCTTCACTCCCGGCCCCAGCGCCCAGGATGAGCGCCGTTTCGCCGCGCGAATCCTCGCCGACGTCATCGGCGACTCCGATGGCAGCCGCTTCTACTGGGCCCTGGTTGACAACGCCATCGCCGAAGAAGCCGACTTCGGCTTCTACCCCCACGATTCCTGCGGGAGTTTTTACTTAAGCCTCATCAACGACCCCGAGCGCACCGACGAATGCCTCGACCTCGCCCTGAAGGAACTCCAAAAGGTAAAGTCCGACCTCAACCCCGACGAAGTCGAGCGCGCCAAAAACAAAATCGCCTCCAGCATCGTCCTCCAGGGCGAAATCCCCCTCGGCCGCATGCGCGCCATCGGCGGCCAGTGGATCTACAACAAAGAATACCGCTCCCTCGAACAAGACATGGCCACCCTCCAGGCCATCACCCCCGACTCCCTCAAAAAACTAATGACCGACTTCCCCTTCGACCCCATGACCATCGTCACCCTCGGGCCGAAGTGATCGCGAGCGGTTGAAGAATCCTCCCAACCCTCATAGCCAAAGGTGGCTCAACTCCACAGCGCGAGTCAGGGACAGGCCTCAGCAATTCCCCTTACAGGTTTCCCGGATGAGCGAAGAGGTCAGCAGAATCGTGGTCTGATAGCCTTCAAGCTCAAGTATCATATTGCCGTGTGATGACTGCCAGATGAGCAGCTTTGTATCACCAATCTCTCGCCGATCCTGTTCCATTCCCAGCCGCGTCAAGAGATGCTGGTATATCATCTCTCGAAACAAAATGCAGTCTGGCTGATTCTTGGCAAAATGGCGGAAGGCGATCTTATAAATCACGTCCTTTACCGTCGCGACGATTGCCTCCGTGCATTTTTGCCCGAAGAGGGTGTTATTGGCCGCCCAATAGAATGTTTCATCCGGAAAAACCCGTTCGATGCCGTGGAATGCGGCCCACGCGTAAGACTCCGCTCCAAAGGCAGTCAGCGATCCCTTCGGGTAACTGCCTGCATGACTTTTCAGTCGGTAGCCGTTGATTTCGGTGGGCCCGATGGTGACGGGGAACGAGTCAGACAATTTCTTGTCGACAGAAGGCCCGCCGGTGGGAACCATGTCGTTGGAAGCGTTTAATGAGGCGCCCACGAGATGTCGCTGAGAGCTTACACCGTCGGCGGTGCCCTCACCTACGTCACTGCATCCTTTCATCTGTCGCGGTCCTTTCAGAAATCTCTGGGCTTGCTGAAACGGCATGGCATGTAACGATTTGCCAACATCCGCCTGAGATTTGATAGCCCCCTCCCATGCCTCCTTCATCTGGTTGAAACAGGCAGCACCGTGTTCGGACTCATACACAAGCGACCACCATCGGTCGAACAATTCCCGAGTGATTGTGGATGATTTCGTGGCAGTATTGGGTCGAGACGAGCGCACTGGCCGCTCGACGATCGCCCGAAGCGCGCGATGTACCGCCTCATCCGCGAGATCCCACGGATGACACCAATGCGTACTGATCGCATCGCATTGGGTCGTCAGATCGGCCGCGTCCAACAAAGCCGCGCCCGCGAAGAAGTGGTCTCGCAACGCCGTGTTCAACGTCTCTTCGTCGCCTCGAAATATGAAATCAGGAAGGCCATCGAGCAACGGTATTTTCTTCCCGCCGTTGCTCGCGAGCAATTCGCCCACAGCAAGATGCATCGGGTCCCGCTGATCGTTGCCCACTTGAAGTGGCGCTCCGTATACGACATCAAGTTGTGCGAACGGGCTCATTGACTGGCGGTACAGCAGCCACGTTCCTTTGGGACTCTCTACCGCCAAGAGGTTCTCGTAAGTCGGACCATGGGGATTGAAGTATCCCCAAGAGCACAGGAGACCGAAGTCGCCTGCTTCCCGCAATGCGACGCAGCCGCTTAGCGGCTGGCACAACTGGCTCGTGCCGTGCAGGAACGGTCGGCTTGAAATCTCGTCAGCAATTTGATCGACCGTCCATCCGTTATCCTGCTCAAACATGGCGACACCTTTGCAATTGATCACCCTCGGAATAACAAGACGAGTCCCCAAAGGATCCAGCCAAGTACAGCAACCGCAAAGGCGCCCAGGAATCCATAGATAAGCAGCCAGTCGATTAATTTAATCAAGCGGGGTGCGTGATATTCGGCCGGGAAGATACAGGGTAACGGCTGGTTACGCTCCGCAAAGCTGCGCAATGCCTCGCACGCAAGTCTGTACGAGCGCGTTCTTCTGCCGAAGAACTTGGAGAACGATGCATCCCGGCGAGCGAACAAGAGGGCCAGGAAAAAGCCGACTGCCCAAAGTCCCACGCCTGTGGCAATTATTCGGTGAATACTCATTCATTTCAGCGCATCGGCAGAATTGGCAGTAATGCTTAGGCAGTCGGGCGATAAAACCGTCTCGGGCGCGGACGGTGATGGGCATGAAACCTCAACCATTTCTATGGCTATGCCATCAGCCGGTATCTATACTCATCTCAGGAGCTCTAATGACTGAAACCGCAACCTCTCAACGTCGCAAGGCCAACGTCAAGGTTTGGGTGAATCGTCCTGCTCCTCCGGAGGTGCGGGCAGTTTATGAACGAATAGCTTCCGCTCGCTCAAAACGCGCCCCTCGACGTAAAGGCGGACGAGATACTCGCCCGGGCTAGAAAGTAAGACTCCCGGCAGTCGAACCTCAAACTGCCAGATCCCAGTCGGACCCCATTCATCCACATCCACACTGGCCTGCACCAATATTTCGCCATCCGGGGCTTCCATCCTCAAATAATACTTCGTCTCGCTTGCACGCCCCCCCGCTACGCACGCATAGATAAAGAAAGGTTGCGCAGCCGTGGGGAACTTTCGCAGGTTGATGATTTCGAAGAGACCAATGAGTGAATGCTTTCCAGTATCGCGATCCACGATCACCTGATCGCAAAACAAGAGCGCCAACACACGCGGCTCGCCAAGGTCTTGATCGCTGAATCTTTTCATCTGCAACCTCTCAAACTCTTTCGTTCCGCTCCTACATATCGGCCATCGTCAATATATTCTTGAGCCATCTCGTCTCGTTCCAAAGCAGATCCTCGCGATATTCGCTTCACCGCCGACCGCTGCCCCAAATGCAACGGCCACATCTCCAATATTTGGTGGCCCCGTACCACGGGCATCTTGCCCGTGTCGCATCTGTCTGCATCTGTGTGCATCTGTAGTTCCTTCCTCTGATCTGCGCAAATCTGCGTTCATCTGCGCAATCTGCGGCTACTCTGCTCTTTTTCTCCGCGTCTCCGCGTCTCTGCTCCTCCGCGTCTCCGCGTCTCCGCGGTGAATCAGTTCTGCATCCCCAGTTGCCACATCAAAAACCCATAATCATCCCCCGCCGCCCTTATCCTCAAATTCAACGGCTTCCCCATCCCATGCCCCGCCTCCTGCTCCACCCAAACCAAAACCGGCTTTTTACTCTGATCCGAACCGCTCACCGCCTGCATCAACGCCCCCATCTTCCTCGCATGCATCGGATGCACCCGCGCATCATGCTCCCCAGCAGTGAAAAGTATCGCCGGATACTTCACCCCCTCCTTCACATTGTGATAAGGCGAGTACTTCAACAAATACTCAAACTGCCGCGAGTCCTCCGCGCTCCCATACTCCGGCACCCAATACCGCGCCATCAAAAACTTCTGATACCTCACCATATCCAGCAGCGGCACATGACAAACCACCGCCCCGTAAAACTCCGGCCGCTGCAGCATGCACGCCGCCACCAGCAAGCCGCCATTGCTTCCGCCTTCGATCGCGAGCTTCTTATTCGACGTATAGCCGTCCGTGACGAGCAGTTCGCCGGC
>JBGPEF010000468.1:0-4666 GCA_041482675.1 Tepidisphaeraceae bacterium
CACAATCATCGGCCAGCACGGCCGCTCCGCCAAATCCCGCTTCCGAATCGCCTGAATCTCATCCACGATTCGATCCAGCGTCTCGGCCATGAGCTGGTGCATGCGCGTCGGCTCATCTCCTTCGACAAAATAAGGGTTCCAGCCATACCCCCGCATCAACTGCTCCAGCTCCTCGCGCGGAATTCGCGCCAGCACCGTCGGATTCGCAATCTTGTACCCATTCAGATGCAAAATCGGCAGCACCACCCCATCGCTCTGCGGGTTCAAGAATTTATTCGAATGCCACGCCGTCGCCAGCGGCCCCGTCTCCGCCTCGCCATCGCCGACGACACACGCCGCGATCAAATCCGGATTATCCAGCACCGCGCCGAATGCGTGACTCAGCGAATAACCCAGCTCACCTCCCTCATGGATCGACCCCGGCGTCTCCGGCGCAACATGCGATGGAATCCCACCCGGAAACGAAAACTGCTTGAACAATTTCTTCAGCCCCGCCTCATCCCACGTGACCTCCGGATACACTTCCGAATAAGTCCCCTCCAGGTAAACATTCCCCACCACCGCCGGCCCGCCGTGGCCGGGGCCGGAGATGTAGATCATGTTCAGGTCGTGCTTGCGGATGATGCGATTCAGGTGCACGTAAATAAAATTCTGCCCCGGCGTCGTCCCCCAATGCCCCAGCAGCCGCGGCTTGACGTGCTCGAGCTTCAGAGGCTCGCGCAGCAGTGGATTGTTGCGCAGATAAATCTGGCCGACCGAGAGGTAATTGGCCGCCCGCCAATAGGCGTCGATCTTCGCCAGCATCTCATCCGACAACGCGGGCTGCGAACGCGCCAAACGCGCAATGGCATCGGTAGTCATATTCAACTCCTGCCCCTGGAGGGCAACATCCGCCACACAATCTCGGCCATCACCCTCTCTTCATCCGTCGGAATCACCCGCACCACGACCCGACCGTTTGGTTTCGAAATCTCCGCCGAGTTTCGCTCGTTCGAATTCTCGTCGATCCCGATCCCCAGAAACTCCATTCCCGCGCAAATCTCCGCCCGCACCTGCGCAGCATGTTCGCCGATCCCGCCGCTGAAAACCAATGTATCCAGTCCTCCCATGGCCGCCGCATACGCTCCAATGAACTTTTTGGCCTGCCGGCAGAATATCTCCACCGCCTCCCGCGCCCGCGGGTCGCTCTTTCGCCGCTCCAGTAACTCGCGCATGTCCGAGGTCCCGGCAATCCCCTTCAAGCCGCACTCCCTGCTCAAAAATTCCTCCATCTGCTCAGGCTTCTTCTTCTCCTCCCGCATGAGATGTAAAACCACCCCCGGATCCAAATCCCCCGGCCGCGTCCCCATCACCAATCCCCCCAGCGGCGTCAGTCCCATCGTCGTATCGACCACCTGCAAATCGCACACGGCCGCCATGCTGGCCCCATTCCCCAAATGCGCCAAAATAACTTTCCCCCGCGCCTTCCCCAGCCGCTTCAACTCCCCCATCAGGTACGTATACGACAATCCATGAAAACCCAACCGCCGTACCCCCGCCTCAAAATATTTCCTCGGAATCGCCCACATCTTCGCCACCGATGGCATGTCCTTGAAAAACGCCGTATCCAGACACGCCACCTGCGGCACCCCCACGAACTCCCGCCCCATTTCTTCAATCAACGCAATCTCCCCCGGCAGATGCGCCAAATCCAGCGGCACGGCCGCGCGCAATTCCCTCATCACCTCCTGGTCGATCACCCGATGATCCTGCAACTTCAATCCCCCATGCACCACGCGATGCCCAATCCCAATCACATTCCTCTGGCCAATTTCAACCTTCAGCCGTTCAATCAACCCCTCCCCCCGTCCCTCCACCTTCCCCCGAAATATCTGCGCACGATTTCCCTCCGTGTCATAGCCCGCATATTTAACCGTCGATGATCCCCCATTGATCGTCAGGATCATCTCAACCTTTCATGTGCACCCGATCACGACCATGATTCTAACGGAATCGCTCGATGTCTTACGCGCCAGCTACCTGGACCGTCTGGCTGGGATGCGACCGGGCACCGGAGGGCCAGCTCGTCCCGTCGAGCGCCAGCCCCTTCACTCCTGTACCCCCTCCTCCCTTTTCCTTCCCGCAATTCATTAGACTGCCTTCAGTGAGCCACCGCAGGTGGCGCTATCTCACCGGCTTTTCGGGGGGGTTGCAGGGGGGTTGTACTCAACCCCCATGCATCCGCGGCATTTCTTAAAACGACACTCAGAGAATCTTCCGAGCACCAGTTGAGCACCCCATGCATCCGCGGCATTTCTTCAAAACGAAATACTCCAACCATTCATTTTTCCAAAAAACGATCCCTACTCGAACTAACTTAAGTATAATTTATCACCACCGACTTGATCTGCGTAAACAAATCCAACCCATACGGCCCCTTCTCTCTCCCCCATCCGCTCAACTTCATCCCACCCCACGGCGATGCATTATCAAACGCGTTATAACAATTCACCCAAACCGTCCCCGCCTCCAGCGCACTCGCGGCCGACAGCGCCTTCTTCACATCCTTCGTCCAAATCCCCGCCGCCAATCCAAACGGCGTGTCATTTCCCTTCACCACCGCATCGTTCAAATCCTTAAACGGCATCGCACACGCCACCGGCCCAAAAATCTCCTCCCGCGCAATCCGCGCCCCCCGATCCACCTTCGTAAACACCGTCGGCTCCACAAAAAATCCCCCACTCAAATTCCCACCCGGCTCTTTCCCTCCCGCCACCGCCACAGAACCACCCCTCTTCCCCTCCTCCAAAAATCCCAGCACCCGCTTCTGCTGCTCCGCCGAAACCAGCGGCCCCATCTTCGTCTCGCCGTCTAGCCCATGCCCCAACTTCACCCCCCTCGCCATCTCCGCCAGCCGCTTCACAAACTCATCGTAAATCGATTCCTCAATAAACAACCGCGACCCCGCCGAACAAATCTCCCCCTGGCAGAAAAAGATCCCCATAAACACGCCCTTCAGCGCCGCCTCGATATCCGCATCCGCAAACACAATATTCGGCGACTTCCCCCCCAATTCCAGCGACACTCGCTTCAAATTCCCCGCCGCCGCCTTAACCAAAATCCTCCCCACCTCCGTCGACCCCGTAAACGTAATCTTGTCCACATCGTTGTGTGTCGCCAGCGCTGCCCCGGCCGCCTCGCCATACCCTGTAACTATATTGACAACCCCCTCCGGCACCCCCGCCTCCAGAAATATTTCTCCCAACCGCAGCGCCACCAGCGACGTCTGCTCCGCCGGCTTCACCACAATCGTATTCCCACAAGCAATCGCCGGCGCAATCTTATACAGCGGCATCGTCAGCGGATAATTCGGCGGCGTAATCCCCGCCACCACCCCCAACGGCTCGCGCGTCGTGTAATTCAAAAAATTCCCCGGCAGCGAAACCGGAATCGTGTCCCCCAGAATTTTCGTACACCACCCCGCGTAATAATCCACCCAGCTCACCGCCGTCCCCACCTCTTTCTTTGCCTCCCACAGCGGCTTGCCATTGTCCAGCGTGATCAACTGCGCCAACTCCTCCGCGTGCGACTCGATCGCCGTCGCCACTTTCTGCATCAGCCTGCCCCGCTCATAAGGCGTCAGCTTTTTCCACGCCCCGCGAAACGCCTTTCGCGCCGCGACAACCGCCGCATCGACATCCGCCTGTCCCCCGGCCGGAAATCGTCCAATCGTCTTGCCCGTCGCCGGATCCGGCGTCTCAATCCACTCCCCACTGCTTGCCTCCCGCCACTCCGACCCAATCAGCATCCTTCGAGGCTTCCCAATAAACTCCGCCACCGCCGGCAACACCGATGCTGCACTCATATGGCCTCCGATTCAAACTCCAGAACTCTCTGCGTCTTTGCGTCTCTGCGTCTCTGCGATTTTCTTCTGTTCCCGATCAAAATCCGGATATCCCCCACTCTCGCTCGATGGCCCAGGAAATCCAATCCTCTCCCATACAGCCGGATCCGACAAATACATCGCCGACACATCCATCCGAAGCTGCTTAAAAAATCCCGGCGCTTTCTCCCTCAAAACCCCCAACAGCTCATGAATCTCCCCCTCACTCATCCCCACCACATCTTTTTTCAGCCCCGCCACCACTTCCAATCCCTGTAAATAAACCTTCGCATTGACTCCCTGATCTACCCTGTCTGCAATTTTCATCCCCGCATTCACAACCGAGGCCCCTCCATCCATCTCATCCGCCGGGATGATCCCGTTGGCCAGTTTCTCGAGTATTTTCACCTGCTCCGCAGTCATCGCGTCTCCGCCAGGATATATTCCGCGCTTCTCTGCGCAATCGCCATCGCCGTCAACGTCGGATTCACTCCCGACCCTGTTACAAAAACGCTCGTGTCGCAGATAAAAAGATTCTTCACATCATGCGACTGGCAATACGAATTCACCACCGAGCGTTTCGGATCATCCCCCATCCTGCAACTCCCCATCGCATGCGCCCCATAATTCAACCCCACAATCACCTTCGTCGCCCCCGACGCCCTCATCATCTCCACCGCCTTATCCCTCGCCGCCCCCGCCCGCGTGCTATCATTGTCCCCCCACGCATAAGTAATGCTCCCCACCGGCAACCCCCCCCCCTCCATCACCCCCGGCTAAAGCGTGCGTGTATTCTCAAACGAC
>JBGPEF010000469.1:0-4655 GCA_041482675.1 Tepidisphaeraceae bacterium
CATGAATACGAGCTGTTTGTTGGTGATGAAGGGATCGATTCCGGAGCCGGTGCCGCCGCCCAGCCCCATGCCGGAATAATTGTGCATCAGCTGCTCGGTGGGCGCGAACATGAGCATCGTGTAGCAGCCGGTGTCGCCGTGGGCCACCAGATCGACGGCGGGGCGGTTGTGGACGCGCTTCATGTAGGCCGGGTCGGCCAGGTTCTTCCTGATTTCCAGGAGAACAGCCGATGAATCGCGATGCGGGCAGCCGGGGCAGAAGGTGGGGGTGCGCTGCACAATGTCGGTGAGCAACGCCAATCTCGGCCGGCTCGCCTCGCCCAGGCGGCTCATTTCGGCGGTCAATCTCCCGTTTCTCATCGCGGCGGGAATCCTGTCGCTCGACTTGATCAGCGGAATTAGCTTTTGCGCCAGCACCGAAAAATTCAGCCCGCGCGAATCAGGAATTCCCTCATCGCCGTTGGGAAATCTCTTGCCATACAAACGCGCTGAGATATCGGATGCCAGGCCGTGCCCCAGCGAGCGAAACGCCGCATCCCGAATGCTCTTCTCCAGGAAACTCCGCCGCTCCTCGATCACGATCATCGAATCGCAGAGCTGCGAAAACTCCGCCACCAGCTCCGCGTCGGCCGGATAACTCATCCCCATGTAGAGGACGGGAAATGCGCCGCCCAGCCCGATGTCGGCCAGCACATGCCGCAAATATTGCCCGCCCATGCCCGTAACAATAAATCCAATCGGCGCGCGCTCTTTGCTCAACCCTCGATCGATCCGGTTGATTCCC
Source organism: Tepidisphaeraceae bacterium (assembly GCA_041482675.1). Classification (GTDB taxonomy): domain Bacteria; phylum Planctomycetota; class Phycisphaerae; order Tepidisphaerales; family Tepidisphaeraceae; genus JBGPEF01. Next base: position 785 of record JBGPEF010000469.1, read on the forward strand.
AGCTCCCGCGCCGCCTTGATCGTTGCGGCAAAACGCTCTGGAATCCGCAGCTCCTGATGCCAGGTCCTCGGCGGCAACAGCACCTTATCCAGCGGCACCTGCGACGTGTCCAAAGCGGCCTTTTGCCTGGAATTCAACACTGGATACTGATTCGGATAACACGTGACCGTCCCGCCCCCATCGGCCTGGGCGGTGCTGACGATGTAGCCAATGTAAAGCCCGGCCACCTGAGACAACTTGAAGCACAGATTGATCCAGTCTTTCAGCTCCTGAATATCCCCCGGCTCGACGGCGGGCATCCGCAGATGCTCGCAGATGAACCGCGAATCGGCCGGCACCTGCGTGGAGTCGCACCAGGGATCTTCCCCCATGATCACCATCGCCCCGCCCTGCAAATTGGCGCCGGCCAGATTTCCCAAAGCCAGCGCATCGGCCGCGACATGCACGCCGACGTTCTTCATCGTCACCACGCCGCGGCAGGGGAGCATCTGCGAGCCGTTCAATGCGGCGGCCGCCAGGGCTTCGTTATTGGCCTGGAAGGCGCGGATTCCCTTCTGCTGGAGGAGGTCCTTGATATCCCCCATGCAATCAAAGAAGCCGGCCACCGGCGAGCCGGGATAGCCGGTCATCAGGTGGATGCCGCCTTCGACTTCCAGGCAGCCTTTAACGAGCAGTTCATTTCCGGTGAAGACCTCGCGCCCACTTTCGGCGAGGAATCGGGGATCGATTGGCATGATTCAGTCTGTCCTTCCGCGGGGAGCAGTGGGCAAGGTTTGATTAAAACCCTGCGTCTGCATCTCAACGTGGCTTACGGCCCCGGTCACTGATCACCGCATGGGCCGCAGGAGACGCTGTTGGTCACCGCGATTTGCGAGACTCTTGGCCAGGCCGGGAATTAATGGCCGGCGCGGCCGGAAAACGCAACGCTATATAACTCCATCGGTTGGAAGCCGAGAGAGCAAGCAGTATTGTATCGATGATGAGGGCGGGGGAAAGCTCGGCAGGCCCAAGGTTATTTCGAAATGCATATAACTTACGCTACAGCAGGCGCTTAAGTCTAGTTTGTTCCCGCCCTGGAACGGTTGACCGGGAGCATTCGGTGTTCGCCCGTCAGTTGCCATTGCCGTCGGGCGGGCGGCATTCTCCATCAATGCGGCGGTGAGTTCCTCTGACTTTGAGATATGATGATCACGTCGGCCGCAACCGCGTATCGCTATTGCTAATTCCACGCAAAGCCAGATTCAGCGCATCCGGATTCGTCGCCAGTCTTCGCGCCTCGGCCACGTCGATGATCTGCTTCTGGAAAAGCTCGGCCAGGTGCTGGTCGAAGCTCTGGCAGCCGGCTTCGCGGTTGCCCACCGTTCCCTTGAGCTTCTCGAATTCCCCGTCCAGGATGTATTTGCGGACGATGGGGGTGTTCATCATGATTTCAACGACCGGCACCCGCCCCTTGCCTTCGCGGCGCTTGGCCAGGCGCTGACAGCAGACGGCGATCAGGTTCATGCCCAATTGCGTCTGCTGCAATTCCTTTTGAGTTGCGTCAAACAGCGACACCAGGCGCTCCACGGTCATGGGTGCGTTGGTCGCGTGGACGGTAGTGAACACCAGGTGGCCGGTATCGGCCGCCCGCAATGCGGTGGTGAGCGAGAAGGAATCGCGAATTTCGCCGATCAGGATCGTATCCGGGTCCTGGCGCATCATTTCGCGCAGGGCGTAGTCATAGCTTTCGCTGTCGGTTCCCACTTCCACCTGGGCGATCAGCGCCTTGATGTTGTCGTGGGAATATTCGATGGGGTCTTCGACGCAGATGATCCGCTCGGCGCGACTGCGGTTGATCTTGCCGATGATGGCGGCCAGCGTGGTTGATTTGCCGCTGCCGGTCGTGCCGGAAACCAGCACGATGCCGCGGTGAAAATTGGCCAGCTCTTCCACCTGGGGTGGCAGATTCAGCTCATCAAAATCCGGGATCTTGGTCACGATCCGCCGCATGACGATCGCATAGCGCTGGCGGCTGTGGAAAATATTCACCCTGAATCGCGCTGAGCCGTCGGCCATGGCATGAGAAAGATCGGTCGCCCCTTTGTGCTCCAGGGTTTTCCAGTGCTCTTCATCCTTGATCAATTGCCGCACGTATTCCGTCACGTTCTCGTCGGATACCGCCGCGCAATCGAGAAATCGCGCCCGGCCATCCACCCTGATCATCGGCGTCGAGCCGGCCTGCAAGTGCAGATCGGACCCCCCGGTCTTGATCAGCGTCTTGAGAAAATCGTTGAGCGTCAGCCGCCGCTCTTCCACGTGAATCGCCGGCTGGGGCGTATCTCGATCGATGTCATCATTCTCGACAACTCTGCTGCTTGCATCCGCCATGTGAGGACCTCCAGGGGTGCGAAATACCGCTTTGATTGTAGCGGCCTGGCCGGCATGGCGGCAACGGAATTCATTTGGACGGAATGGTGGCTGTCCAGGTGCCAAAACCAGCGCCGACGAAGATTTTGCCGGTTTTTGGCTGAATATTGAGGGATTGATTGGAGCCCAGGCGAGGGAGATTGCCGGAGATGTCCCGCCAGCTCAGGCCCGAATCTTCGCTCAGGAACAGGAAGCTGGTGCCGTGGGTATCCAGGCCGATCACCACGCGCTTGGACTGATCGGGGTCGATGGCGATGCGATTGACGAAGGCGTGGCCCTTGGGGCTGACCCATTTTGCCGCCTCGATCATGCGCCAACTCTTGCCGTCAAACACGCTGCAATGCGGCGGCGTCATCACCAAGACGCGATTGGGATCCTTGGGATCGACTTCGATGTCGCGCCGCGCGTTCCAGTCGCGGGCCTGGCGTGGCGGGGCGGGCAGCTCGGTCCAGGTTTCGCCGCGATCGGTGCTCTTCCAGACTTTGCCGTCGGGGTTTTTCTTGTCGGGATCGTTGTAGCCATAGCCGTAGACGATGTCCGGATTGGATGGGGCGAATGCATAAACCGGCTTGGACAATTTCTTGAACGTCTGCCCGCCATCATCGGACCGGCGATCGTCTGCATAGATGATCTGGGGATTTTTGGGATGAAAGCGCACGAAGAAATAAGCCGAATCGGTGTCGGGAATCGCCGTGAAGGTTTTCCCGCCATCCTCGCTGCGGACAAGCTGATTTTTCCAGTAATTTCCGGCCGCCAGGATCACCACCGGCGTCTTGTTCCACTGCGGATGAATATCGCCAACGTACATGCCCCACCAGCCGCGCACCTTTTCCTTCAATCTGCCGTTGCGAAAGCTGCGGCCGCCGTCGGTGGTGATGTTGAAGGCGTAGTCGTAGCAGAAGAAGGCAAAGCGGTTCGGATCATCGGCCGAGAACGTCACCGCGCCGTCGCTCCAGCCGTGATGGAATCCCAGATAACCAGTCCCGGAATCGGCGAAGGTCAACCCGCCGTCGCCGGATGCATACATGCCGCAGGAAATCGCGCCGACGACCTTGGTGGCATCCTTGAAGCTCCAGGAGAAGCCCTCGCACAATCCCCACACCCCCTGCTGCACGAATGATTTGCTGAAATCGAGCTTGGGCTCTTTCCAGGCAGCGCCGCTGTTTTGCGTCACCGACATCTTCGCGTCGGCCGCGAGAATCATCCGCCGGGGATCGACGGGACTCTGGAAAATCTTGCGGGATTTCTGATCGATCTCCGAGTTTCCGCAGGAAATGTGCCTGAAGGTTTTTCCACCATCATCGCTCTGCTGCAACCCTTCACCATCTTTGATCGCCCAGAGGCGATTGGGAGTGGCCGGGTCGATGAGCATCGAGCTGACCGATCCGCCGATCTGATCGATCTTCGTGAAATCCGAGCCGGCATTGCGCGACACATACAGCCCATCCTCGGCCGCCACCCAGAG
>JBGPEF010000470.1:0-4646 GCA_041482675.1 Tepidisphaeraceae bacterium
AAATCCCCACCGTTGATTGCTCCATTTCTTCTTTCCCCGTCGGATGAAAGTGCGTCTGCAAAATCAAATCCGACCCCGCCTTCACCCGCCGCGCAATCCCATCCGGCAGCGGCTGCGGAAACACGCCCGGCGCCCATCCCCCCAGCCCACCCGACGGCACAAACCCCACCCCACCCATCCGCCCATACCCCACGCCCGGATCGGCCTCATCCAATTTTCGCGCAGCGCCAGTGGTATCCAAAAACAACAAACTGTGATGCACCACCCTCCGATTACTCGGCCGAAATTCCACCGCCCTCACAAATTTATCCTCCGGCAAATTCATCGGAATCACGAAGCAACGGAAAATGTCCCTCCCCTCCGCCGGCACCGCAAACGCCTCCGGCATCTTCACCACCAGATCCGGCTCTCCCAGATACCACCCCTCCGCAAATTTCGGCGTCGGCGGCAAATCCTTCGCATTCCCTTCCACCGCGCCCTGCTCCACCCACAGCTTGATCAACTTGATCTGCCCATCCGTCAGCCTCCTCTCCCCCATGAAGTCCCCATGCCCCACCTCCGCCTTCCACGGCGGCATAAACCGGCTCTCCGTCACCGTCGCCAGGTCATCCGCGTGCTTTTTGGCCGTCTTGTAATCAATCAGCGAAAACGGCGCAACCTCCCCCGGCCGATGACAGCTCACGCAGTTCTGATAAAGAATCGGCGCAATATCCTTGCTAAACGTCGGCTTGCTCACCCCCACCGGCGGCGCCGCAGCGCTCACCAGCATCAACAACCCAACCCCCAAAACCGGAACAATCAGCCGACATCCAATGCAGCGCATGCGCAATCTCCTCTTTGAGCCTAGTCGCATTGTACAACGCTTTATTACACAGGCTATTGCCAACCCCCGGTGGGTCGGGCACTCCTGCCCGACATTCCGCCGGCCAACGGTGGGGCGGACATTCTTGTCCGCCCTCTCTTATCGCATACGATTTGCCCTGATATCGTCTCCAATATCAACCTGCCAGGAGCCCCCATGGCCATCCGCGTCCTAATCTGGAATGAAGGCCGGCACGAAAAACAAAACCCCAAAGTCGCCGAAATCTACCCCAACGGCATGCACGGCGCAATCGCCGCCCACCTGCGAAAATCCCCCGACCTCCAGGTCTCCACCGCCACCCTCGACGACCCCGACCAGGGCTGCTCCGAAAAAACCATCAACGAAACCGACGTCCTCCTCTGGTGGGGCCACATGCACCACGACGAAGTCGCCGACGCCGCCGTCACCCGCATCCAAAATCGCGTCCTCGCCGGAATGGGCCTCATCGTCCTCCACAGCGGCCATTTCTCCAAAATCTTCCAGCGCCTCATGGGCACCACCTGCAACCTCAAATGGCGCGAAGCCGCCGAACGCGAAATCCTCTGGGTCACCCGCCCCGGCCACCCCATCCTCAAAGGCATCGACGACCACTTCATCCTCCCCATCGAAGAAATGTACGGCGAATACTTCGACATCCCCGAACCCATGGAAACCCTCCTCATCAGCAGCTTCGCCGGCGGCGAAGTCTTCCGCAGCGGCCTCACCTTCCAGCGCGGCGCCGGCCGAATCTTCTACTTCCGCCCCGGCCACGAATCCTACCCCACCTACCACGACCGCAACGTCCTCAAAATCATCGAAAACGCCACCCGCTGGGCCTCCCCCACCTGGCCCCCCAATCCCCTCTCCTTCGGCCACCGCAAAATGGGCTGGGTGTAATTCCCTGCCCCCGCTTCCTCTTACTCCCTCTCCCGCTACTTCGCCTCTTCCTCCCTCTCCCGGTACTCCGGGAGAGGGTCGGGGTGAGGGTCTTCAGGCGTAGGGGCGGCTTCAGCCGCCGTCTGATTTCGCTTCGCTTTAGAATGTGGCTCGGGCGCCTCGCCCGAGATTTCGGTAGGTCGCGCACTCCTGCCCGACACGCACCGATGCACCCATCGGTGCGTCTGAAAACTACTTCTGCTTATCCTTCTTCGTCGCCCTCGTCGTCGGCCGATCCTGCCCCTTGAACACCTCATCAATCGTCGTCTGAAACGTGTTCATCGACCGCGCCTTGATCTGCGGCTCATCGATCGTCCCCCTCACGTGAATCTGAAACAACTCCCGCTTCGCACCCTGAATGAAATCCCCGATCACCGGAATCTTCGGCCAATTCGGATTGTCCGTCGTGAAGCTGAACGCCATCCGCCGCGTGTCAAAATTCAACGTCCCGTTCCCCGACATCAGCATGTTCGCCGCCCGCAGCTCGATCTGCTCAAACGTCACCTTCGGCCCCTCAACGATGTAATGCGTCGTCGCATCATTGAACGGGCTCTTGATCGGCAGCGACAAATTGGTGATCTGAAGCAGCCCCAGCACGATCGGGATCTTATAGAGATCATTCCCCTGCACGTGAATGTCCCCCCGCCCGCGCCGCGCTGATGGATCAGACCAATCCCCCTCCAGCGCGATGCTCGCATCCATCGCCCCCCGCAGTCGCTCTTCCTTTTCCCCCGCCCACTGCCGCACATCACATCCCCGCAAAACCGCCGCAACTCCCTACCGCGCCGGCGCATCCCCCACCGGCACCACCCGCTCACTCTGCCCCGCCAGCTCTCCCCCGGCCAATTTCCCGCGCAATCCGCCAAACTGATAAAACCCCACCCCCGGCTGTTTCACAATCGTCGATCGCAAATTCTTCATCTGCCGCTCCGCCACCAGCAGCGACGGCACGTTGATCTTCCCGTTCAGCGAATACAGCTCGCTGTCGATCACCACCCCATTCAGTTCCAGCCCCCCGTTCACCGCCGTCAGCAGCATCCCCGTGTTCATCGCCGCGTCGATCAGCGTGACCGCCGTTTCCTTAAACTCCATCCGCGTCGTCACCTCACTATTCGGCCTGGTCGCCGACCGCTGCTCCACCGGCACGTCGGTAGTCACATAACTAAACTTCGGACAATTAAACGAAAGATACCCCGCCAGCTCGATCCCTTTGAACAACGTGCTCAACCCGCTCGGCACCCCCGCCCGCAGCTCATCATCCACCGGCAATTTCTCTCCACTGATCGCCAGCTTCCACTCCGTATGTCCATCCTTGTCCAGCCCCACCCCGTTCATCCGCACCACCGCATCATCATGCCGCCCGACAATATTGTTCACGCTCACTTTTTTCGGCGTCACCAGGATCTCCCCCGTCACCTTCTCCATCCGATACGGAATCACCACCGGCAACACCGCCATCTCCCGCGGAAGGATCTTCACCTCATAATTTTCCTGCTTCTCGGCCCCCTCCTTCGCCCCCACGCTGCGATACATCACATCCAGATCCACCAGCCCCTTCGGCCGCAATTCATCCCACGACGACTTGGCCTTCTCCGGAATCAAATCATACAACACCTTGTCCAGCAGCAGATTCGTCGCCTTGAAATCCAGCGCCAACTCCGGCGCATCGTCCGGCCAGGCAATCTCCCCGCTCCCCACCACATCCGCATACCCGCGCTTCCCCTTCGCCGACAAAATGCTCAGCTTCGACCGCGTCAACCGCAGCCGCGCATCCGTCTCCGACAACGCAAAAATATTCGGCGCTGACGGCCAGATCGTCCCCTCTCGCAAATGCATCGCAAATTCCCAGTCGATCTCCCTCTTCTGCGCATCATCCCCCCCCGGCACCGCGAAAATCCGCCCATCCGCATCCAGCTTCCCCGCTATTCCCACATTCTCCAGCCATTTCCGCTCGTCCACCGGCATCGCCATCCGCAGATCTTCATCCACCCGCCCATCCTTTATCACGATCTTCAACTCCGGCACCACCGGCTGATCCTTCCCAAACGTCACCTTCCCATCAAACGTCAGCATCGCCGGCCCGTTCCGTGTCACAAAATTCCTGATCTCAACGTAATTCGACCGCACCAGCACCTTTCCCTTCGGCTCGTGCAGCGGATATGCAAACCCCGTATACGCCCCATCCCCCTTGTCAATGTCGATGTCCACATCCACGATCACCTTTTTCCGCAACCCATACGGCCGCGTCACCCGCGCATTGAACGCCCCATGCGCCCGCAGCGGAATCACCACCCCATCCTTGTCCTTCAGCCCATCAAAATACTCCACCGCCTCCTGCGCCTCCTTCGGCAGCGCCGCCCGCAGGTGCTGATCGATCCACACATCCGGCGCTTTCACATTCAAGCTCACCGCGCTATACCGGTTGAGCGGCGAGATAAACCCATTCACCTCCACTGCGCTGTTCGCATTGTCCGTTCCCGCCACCCCAAAACCCCGAATCTTCACCAGGTCAATTCTCTCCCGCCCCGTCACTGGATCACGCCCAAACCGCACCGACCCCGTCGCGTGCCGCAGCGGATACGCAAATTCATGAAACGTAAACGCCCCATCCAGAACGTTCAGCTCCAGGCTCGCCTTCAAATCCCCGCCCTTTTCCGCCCGAATCAATTCCAGCGCCAGCGCCCCGTGCCCGGCCGGCTTGAACTCCGAATAAAGCGTCCTCACCTCCCGCGGCAGCGACCCGATGTATCTCGGCGCGGTCGGAATCTGAATATCATTCGCCACGATGTACACCGACATCGCCGCTTCCGGCGTATATCCCTCCACCGACCCGCTCAGCGTCACGCTGTTGTTGACGATCTTCCCCGTC
>JBGPEF010000471.1:0-4641 GCA_041482675.1 Tepidisphaeraceae bacterium
CGAAGCCGCCAAAGCCACGGCATCCGACGTTCATATCCAACCCTACGAAGATCGCCTCATCGTCCGCATGCGGATCGACGGCATTCTTTCCGATAGTTTCTCGCTGCCGGCCGGCATTCAGGATGAAGTGGTCAGCCGCGTGAAGATCATGGCGAAGATGAACATCGCCGAAAAACGCCTGCCGCAGGATGGCCGGGCCACGGTGCAGATTGGCGAGCGGCTGGTCGATCTGCGCATCGCGTCCCTGCCCACCAATTTTGGCGAGCGGATCGTGATTCGCCTGCTGGACAAGGGGAATCGCCTGCTCGAGTTGAGCGATTTGGGGATGGAATCGCAAACGCTTCGGCTCTTTCGCCAGCTCATCAACATCGAGCATGGGCTGATCCTGGTGACCGGGCCCACCGGTTCGGGCAAGAGCACGACGCTTTATGCGGCCCTCAAACAGCTCAACAGCAAAGAACACAATATCCTCACCATTGAGGACCCGATTGAATATCATCTTGAAGGCATCAGCCAGACGCAGGTCAGCGACAGGAAGGGCATGACCTTCGCGTCCGGCCTGCGCAGTGTTCTTCGCCAGGACCCCGATGTGATCATGGTGGGCGAAATCCGTGATCGCGAAACCGCCACAATGGCCATTCAATCTTCTCTTACAGGGCACCTGGTCTTCAGCACGTTGCACACCAATGACGCGGCGAGCGCGATCACGCGGCTGCTGGACCTGGGCATCGAACCGTACCTCGTCGCCAGTTCCCTGGTCGGAGTTTTAGCGCAACGCCTGGTCCGCCGCGTCTGTCGCGATTGTGGCAATGCTTATCATCCCAACACTGCCGAGCTACAGTGGCTCGGAGTCTCTGAAGACTCCACAAGCCAAATGAAGCAGGGGACGGGCTGCCCCACCTGCCGACAGACCGGGTACCGAGGCCGGCTCGGTACATTCGAGCTTCTCCTCATCGACGACGCGATTCGGCAGCACATTCAGCAACACGCAACCGCCGCACAGATCAAAGAGGCCGCCAAATCCGCCGGCCTGCACACGCTGCGCGACGATGGGATTCGCAAAATACTGGCTGGAATTAGCACGATTTCCGAAGTCGAACGTGTCACTGTCGAACCTGAAATGTAGGTCCGGCTGTGCCGGACAAGCCTTATGCCCGTTTTCACCTTCAACGCCGCCGACGAGCAGTCCTCCCAATTGACGGGAACCATCGCCGCCGATACTCCGCGCCAGGCCCGCGATCTCCTCCGCGAGCGCGGCCTGGTTATTCGCGACATCCGCGCCTACCAACCTCCGACCCAAAAATCCCGCGCAGTTTTCCGCCTCGCCCCGCGTCACCAAACCACCCAGTTCATTCGAGAGCTTTCAACATTGCTCGGCGCGGGCGTCCCCTTTATCGACGCTCTGGAAACCATCGCCCGCCAGCACAAACGGCGCTTTCGCTCGGCGCTGTTGCTGCTTCGCGATCGCGTCTCCGCCGGCGTCAGCCTCGCGCAGGCGATGAGAGAACAACCGCACATCTTCGATGATCTGGCCGTCAACATCACCGAAGTCGGCGAAGATTCCGGCACGCTCGACTCGTCCCTGGACCGCCTGGCCGACTTTCGCGAGCGCTCCCAGCATCTCAAGGGAAAGATCGCCACCGCGCTCATCTATCCCGCCATTGTCCTGACCATGGCGGTCCTCTCCAGCCTTTTTCTGATGACTTTCGTCGTTCCCAAGATTCTCCAGCCCCTCATCGAGCAACATCAGCCGCTTCCGCTGCCGACCCGCGTGATCAAATCGATGAGCGACTGGCTGATTCACTACGGCTGGATCCTGGGCATCATCGTCGCAAGTCTGTTCACCGTCTGCGCTGTTTTCCTCAACACCACCCGCGGCCGGATGCTTTGGCACAAAACCCTCCTCCGCCTTCCTCTGCTGGGAGATTTATTTCGCAAACAGGCCATCGTTCATATGGCCGTGGTGATGACCACGCTTCTCAAGTCCGGCATCGTTTTCCTCCGCGCGCTCCAGATCGCCCAGCGGACATCGAGAAATCTTGCCCTTCGCGATGCCCTTTCAAAATGTGAACAAGCCGTCGCCGCCGGCAACGACATCGCTCCTGCTCTTGAGAACACCGGTTGGTTCCCGCCGGTGGTGATCCAGATTTTCGCCGTCGGCCAGCAATCAGGCCGCCTCGAAGAAATGCTCGACCGTCTCGCCACTGTCTATGATCAGCAGGTCAACTCTTCCGCGCAGCGCCTCGCCGCGATCCTCGAACCGCTGCTGATCCTTCTACTGGCATTGCTGGTACTATTCCTGATCATGGCGACAGTTCTGCCCATTTTGGAGGCCGGCAATGCGATCCAATGATCGAAAGCACAATCGCCGCGCCTTCTCGCTGATCGAAATCATGATCGTCGTGGTGATTATCGGCCTGATGGCCGGCGTCGTAACCCTTGCCACCACCGGCTACCTGGAGCGCGCCAAAAAAGAGCGCGCCCGTTCCGACATCGCCACTTACTCGACCGCCCTCGACTCATACTACCTGCAAAAGGGCCGCTTTCCGGACACTCAGGAAGGGCTCAAAGTTCTCGTACCGGACTATGTCAAAGCCATCACCAACGATCCGTGGGGACACCCCTATCAATATCTCAAGCCCGGCAAAAACAGTCCGTATGAGATAATCAGCTACGGCGCTGACGGCCGCGAAGGCGGGAGCGGCTCCGATACCGATATCCTCGCCAGCGAAATCCAAACGGCCAAGCCCAAATGAAAAGCCGCGCCGCTTTCACCCTGATTGAAATGATGCTCGTCATCGTGCTCCTGGGCATCATCTCGGCGGCCGCCGCATTCACGTTCCATTCCTCGCTTGATTCCGCCAGGGCAAGTGACGTCATCGAGCAATTGCGATATCTGGACTCCTCCGGCCGCCAACGCGCGACACGCTTCAATCAAACCGTCGAATTGACTTTTGACGTCAGCAATTCCTCCATCTCGCGACGCGAGGGCAACAAAGGGAATGACGAAAGCTTCCGCGCCGCGCTTCCCCGCGGCTACACGATCGATCAAATCAATATCTCCGGCCAGTCCACCTTCAATGGGCAGATTTCCCTCACCTGCTCACCTCACGGCTATACCCCGTCGTACTCCATTCACCTGCTCGGCCCCAACTTCGATCAATGGCTCCTGTTCGCGGGACTCACCGGCCAACTGACTCTGGTAAAAGATGAAGCGACTGTTCAAGACATCCTCGCCGGCACGCGCCAGGCGCGGCGTAACCCTGATTGAGGCGATTGCGGGCCTGGTGGTGCTGGGAACGCTGCTGGTCTCAATCACCATTGCCCGTGGCCGATTCATCCGCCAGCGGGCGCTGGCCGAGCAGAAAATCGCCGCCGCCTCGGCTGTTGATGCGCTGGTCTCCAGATGGATGGCGGGCAACGCCTCGGCCATTCCCGCCCCGGCCGCCGGCCCTCTGGAAAATGTCTCGAACCACACGTGGCGAACGCGAATTCTCTCCGACAGATTCGCCTCAGACCTTGGCGCGTCGATCATTCGCCTGGAAGTGACCAATCGATCCACCGATTCACCAGTCCTCACCCTCGACCTGCTCCGCCACGACGACCGCCGTTTAATCAAACCAGCGGGTGCTCCGTGAAGCGAAATGCGTTTACTCTGCTCGAGCTGCTTCTCGCCAACATGCTGGTGGCGATCCTTCTGGCCGCCCTGCTTCTGGTCATCTCTTCGCTGAGCCGCGAGAAAAGAAATCTTGCCCCTGCACAACAGCAAGATGCGAGCGGCTCCATCCTCAACCTCCTCCGCGAGGACCTCGCCAACTCCGAATCAGCCCGGCCCCTTCCCAATCAACGGGGCATCATCCTCACCGGCCATGCCAGCCTCGATCCTAAAACACTCACGCCAACCGATCGCCGGACACGGGTGATTTATGAGATCCGTCGCCGAGCCAACACGCTCTGCCTCATCCGCGAGCAATCCTATATTGATGACCCGATTAAGCCCCAGCGCTGGGAAGAGCTGATCGCCACCAACGTCAATTTTCTTGCCATCTCCAGTGCTGACGAATCCCAGCCCATCGACGATGAAGCGGTGAACATCGATGACACCACGGCCTTCACCGTCCCCTCTTCGATAACCATTCATCTGGGCCTCCTGCATCGCACGATTGATCAGGGACTTTTTCTGCGTTGAACCGATGAGAAAACGTCGCGGCTACATCCTCGTCACCACCCTCGCGCTGCTGGTGCTCTCCGCGACGCTGCTCGTCACCCTCGCCCGATCCGCCATCGATCGGTCCATGCAGGCTCGCCAGTCACAGGAGGACCTCCAGCGGCGCTGGGGGCAAATCTCCTGCCAGCGCGCCATCCTCCCCCATGCTGAAACGATTCTCATCCAACAGGAAAAGCGCCACCAGCGGCCATTCCCGATTTATCGCGCTACCATCCAGCTCGGCGCGCAATATTTCGACCTCGCTCTCTCAGACGAACAAGCCAAGGCAAACGTCAACGCCCTTCTTGACCTCACCGACAAACAACGAGCCGAATCCCAACTCCGCTCTGCCTTTTCCACACTCGCCTCGCAAATTCATCTCCATCTTTCCCTCGCGCCAGCATCCGCCCCGACAACCCGGCCGATCCTTCCTC
>JBGPEF010000472.1:0-4621 GCA_041482675.1 Tepidisphaeraceae bacterium
ACCGAACAGTTCTGGAATGTTCAAGGAGTGGAAGGAATCCTGGCGTTGCGGAGCATGTGGCTCAGCGAGGATCAGCGGTCGACATACTACTGGTTGGGGCGCCCTTCAAAAGCAAGGGCCGCATAAACTGTCACGCACCCACGGAGCGGGGTTTGGGGCTAATTTTCTTGACAGCCGCACGGCCGGGTTATAGCGTTCATAAACTCTCGCACCCGTAAGTGACGGGGAGAATTGGTATTTTTTGCCGCGGAAGTAGTGGGCCATTGGCCATGCCACAGCCGGAAAGTTATTCCAGCGGCCTGAGCGCCAACCTCGATACGGAGATTGGCAAGGCCATCGTCGAGCTTGGTCTGGCGACCAAGACCGAAGTCGAATTCTGCAAAGAGCAGCAGAAGCAATCCTCCGATCCCAATCAGCGATCCCTGGCCGATGTGCTCATCGAGCACAACTTCATCACCGTCAACCAGGCCAAGCGCATCCGCAGCAAGCTCGAAGAGCGGCGCAGCCAGATTCCCGGGTATCGGCTGATGGAGAAATGCGGCAAGGGGGCGATGGCGACGGTCTATAAGGCCAAGCAGGAATCGCTGGACCGGATCGTGGCCATCAAGGTGCTGCCCAGGAAGATGAACGACAACGCGGAGTTTGTCGATCGCTTCTATAAGGAAGGGCGGGCAGCGGCCAGGCTCTCGCATAATAATATCGTTCAGGCCTATGACGTGGGATATTCGCCGGAGGGGTTCCATTTCTTCGTGATGGAATACATCGAGGGGAAGACGCTCTATGACGTGATGCAGCCGCCGCCGGTGGGGGAGGGACGCGCGTTTACCGAGCGCGAGGCGCTGGATATCGCCATCCAGATCACCGACGCGCTGGCGCACGCACACGACCGGGGGCTGATCCATCGGGATGTGAAGCCGAAGAATATTTTGCTCACGCCGCGCGGGGTGGCGAAGCTGACCGACCTGGGTCTGGCGCGGGCGCTGGATGACAAGGAGGCGGCCGAGTCGGAGGCGGGGAAGGCGTATGGCACCCCTTATTACATCAGCCCGGAGCAGATTCGCGGCGAGGTGGACATCGATTTCCGGGCGGATATTTATTCGCTGGGGGCGACGCTGTATCACATGGTGACGGGGCGGCCGCCGTTTGAGGCGGATACGCCAAGCGCGGTGATGCACAAGCACCTCAAGGAGCCGCTGGTTCCGCCGGATCATCTGAACGAGTCGCTGTCGGCGGGGATTTCGGAGATCGTGGAAGTGGCGATGGCCAAACGGCGTGAAGAGCGCTATGCATCGACGAAGGACATGCTGGAGGACCTGAAGGCGGTGACGAACAGTCAGCCGCCGGTGCACGCGCGGCGGGACGTCAAGCTGGATGTGCTGGCCAAGGCGGAGCAGGCGGCGGGGAAGACGGTGGATTTAGCGCCGTCGGAGCATCCGCTGTGGGGCAAGCAGGATTTTGCGAAGTGGGCGATGGTGGGGCTGGGGATTTCATTGCTCCTGAATTTCATTCTCATTCTGGTTCTGGCGACCAGACGTTAGAACATGGCAGCGCGAACGGCGTTCATCGGGACGGGGATCATGGGCGCGCCCATGGCGGGGCATTTGCTGAGCGCGGGGAACAGCCTGGTTGTCAATTCGAGGACCAAAGCGAGGGCGGAGGAGCTGCTTGCGCGCGGAGCGAAGTGGGCGAATTCGCCGCGGGAGGCCGCGGCTTCGGCGGATTTTGTTTTCGTGTGTGTGAACGATACGCCGGATGTGGAAAAGGTGATTTTGGGGAAGGATGGAGTTGTTGAGGCAGCGCGGGCGGGGTTGGTTGTCGTGGATCATTCGACGATTTCGCCCAGCGCGACCAAAAAGATGGCCGAGGCGCTCAAGGCGCGCGGGGCGGCGCTGCTGGATGCGCCGGTGAGCGGGGGGGATGTGGGGGCGAAAAATGCGACGCTGTCGATCATGGTGGGGGGAGAGGAAGAAGCATTTAAGCGCGCCCAGCCGCTGCTTTCGCACATGGGCAAGACCATCGTGCATTGTGGGCCGTCGGGGTATGGGCAGTTGACGAAGCTGGTGAATCAGATCCTGGTGTCGGTGACGTTGACGGGGGTGGCGGAGGCGATGGCGTTCGCGGCCAAAAACGGGCTGGACCTGGCCAAGACGCTTTCGGTGGTGAGCGGAGGGGCGGCCAAGTCGTGGCAACTGGAAAATCTGGGGCCGAAGATGGTAGCGCATGATTTTCGACCGGGGTTCATGATCGATCTGATGCAAAAGGATTTGCGGCTGGTGATGCAGAGTGGACAGGAATCGGGTTGTGCGCTGGCGGCATCCGCGCTGGTGCACCAGTTGTTCACGTCGGCACAGGCGAATGGGCATGGGCGCGATGGGACGCAGGCGATTTTTGCGGTGATTGAGGGGCTGGCGAATTTGAGGAAATGAGCGGCACGCGAAGAAGCCCAGGAAGCAATGAGGAGGCCAGTGTGGCGACATACGATGATCTCCTGGCGGCGGTGAATGGCGGCGATGCGGAGAAGACCAAAGCGCTGCTGGCGGCAAATCCGCGCATCGCGATCCGGCCGGCGACTGGGCAGAGCGTTTTGCTGGCGGCGATGTATCGCGGGCGGCAGGATTTGGTGACGCTGCTGTCGCCGCATATTCAGCCGGACATTTTCGAGGCGGCCGCGCTGGGGGATGTTGGGCGGGTGAGGCTGTTGGCGCAGAAGGACCGGAGCAGTTTGCGCGGCTATACGATGGATGGGTGGACCGCGTTGCATCTGGCGGGGTTCATGGGGCAGCGCGAATCGGCGGCGGCGCTGTTGGAGCTGGGGGCCAGTTTGACGGATGTATCGAAGAACGAGATGGCCAATCAGCCGCTGCACGCGGCACTGGCGGGGAAGAAAGACCGGGGGCTGGTGGAGATGTTGGTGGAGCGGGGGGCGGATGTGAATGCGCGGGGCGCGAGCGGGGTGACGCCGCTGCATCTGGCGGCCTCGCGCGGGGATGGGGAGTTGTGTGAGATGCTGATCAGTAAAGGGGCCGATCCGGCGGCCAGGATGGATGATGGAACGACGGCGGAGGCGATTGCCGCCAAACGCGGGTATGCGGGGGTGGCGGAGCAGATTAGCAAGCATCTGTAGCGGACGGTGTGCTGAAGCACACCCTACCACTGAGACGGTTCGGGGATCATTATCCATGCGGGCGGGCGGGCGTGCGGCCAAGATTCCGTTTTTTCTGACCTTGACGTTCTCCCGCCACCATGCATACGTTCTGTTCCTAAGGTTTACTAAGGTGTAAAAAATGACGAAGCAGAGCACACAGCAGCGGCTGGCCGAGTATTTGACAGTCGGTGAGGCGGCCGAGTTTTTGGGGGTTTCGCCGTGGACGTTGCGAAATTGGGACAAGGCGGGGCGGTTGCGGGCGGTGCGGCATCCGAAGAATGGATATCGCATCTATCGGCAGCAGGATCTGGACGCGGTGCTCGATCCCGCCGACGTGTTTGCGCCGACGGGGCGGGGAGGGGCTCCGGTCAACTGGAACCAGATCGGCGAGCGGGAACACTTTGTTCAGTTTTACGAGAATGATTCCTACCTGACAGAATCGGTGGCGGGATATGTGGCCAACGGCCTGGAGAAGGATGAGGGGGCGATTGTAATTGCCACGCGCGAGCACCGGGTGGCAATTGCGAAGAAGCTCAAGGCGCGAGGGATCGATCTGGTGAAAGCGCGGGCGAGCGGGCAATTCGTTTCGCTGGATGCGGCCGAGACACTGGCGCGACTCATGGTCAATGGGATGCCTGATGCGGCGCTTTTCATCCAGGTGCTGGGGCGGGTGATGAAACAGGCGCTGGCCGGACACAAGCGGGTGCGGGCGTTTGGAGAGATGGTGGCGATTCTCTGGCAGGAGGGAAACAAGGCGGCGGCGATCCGGCTGGAAGAGCTTTGGAATGATTTGGCGAAGGTGCATTTGTTTGCGCTGTTCTGCGCCTATCCGATGAGTGCGTTTGGGGCGGGCGACGTGGATCCCCTGGGCGAAGTTTGCACCTGCCACAGCCGGGTGATCCCGGCCGAGAGCTATGCATCGCTATCGAGCCCGGATGACCGGCTGCGGGCGATCACACTGCTCCAGCAGAAGGCGCAGTCGCTGGCCGCGGAGATCGAGCATCGCAAAGAGGTGGAGAAGGCGCTGCTGCGCCGCGAGCGCGAGCTGAGCGATTTTTTTGAAAACGCCATGGAGGGAATTCACCAGGTGGGGCCGGATGGGGTGATTATCTGGGCCAACAAGGCGGAGCTGAATCTGCTGGGGTATGAGCGCGAGGAATATGTCGGGCATCCCATCGCGGAATTTCACGCGGATCGGGCGGAGATCGATGGGATTCTCCGGAAGCTTCTGGCCGGCCAGGCGCTGGTCGATCAGCCAGCGCGGCTGCGCTGCAAGGATGGATCGATCAAGGATGTGCTGATCAATTCCAATGCCTATTTTGAGGATGGGGAGTTTGTTCATACGCGCTGCTTTACGCGGGATGTGACGGCGCGGCTGAGGGCGGAGGAGGAATTGCACCTGGCCAAGGCGGCGGCCGAAGAGGCCAATCGGGCCAAGGACCAGTTTTTGGCCGTGCTGAGCCATGAGCTGCGCAC
>JBGPEF010000473.1:0-4611 GCA_041482675.1 Tepidisphaeraceae bacterium
ATTTCCACCGCCCGCTCGAGGATGTGCAGCAACTGGGAACGCTTGGCGCCCATCGAGCTGAATGCGCCGCACTTGATCAGCGCCTCGATCGTCGCCCGCGTCACCTGCCGCAGATCGACCCGCTCGCAGAACTCATACAAGGAGTTGAATGTCCCCCGCGCCTTGCGCTCGGCGATGATCGCCTCCACCGCCTTCTCGCCAACACCTCGCACGGCCATCATCCCAAAGCGAATCACTCCCTCGGTCTTCTTCTGCTTCCGCTTGCCCTCGTGCTTTTCCTCATAAACCGGCGTGAAATCCTTGTCCGAGAGGTTCACATCCGGCGGCAGCACATGAATCCCGCGCTTGCCATCCGGCAGCGTCATCCGCCGGCATTCCTCGATGTATTCGACGACTTTGTCGGTATCGCCCATTTCGAAGGTGAGCAGCGCGCTCATGTATTCGATCGGGTGATAAACCTTCATGTGGGCTGTCTGAAACGCGATGATGGCGTAGCGCGTCGAGTGCGACTTATTGAAGCCGTAGCCGCCGAATTTCAGGATGTGCTCGAAGATCTCCTGTGCCTTCTCCTTGCTCACGCCCTTGGCCAGCGTCCCCTTCATGAACTCCGGCTGGTACTTGGCAATGACATCCACCGTCTTCTTGCTGATCGCCTTGATCAGTTTGTAAGCGGCCGACAGCTCGATGCCGCCGAGCTGGTTGAAGATCTGCATGACCTGTTCCTGATAGACCATGATGCCGTAGGTCTCCTCCAGGATCTTGTCCATGATCGGATGCACCCTGGGCACCTGCTCGCGGCCGTTCTTGCGGTTGCAATAGAGCGGAATCAGCTCCATCGGGCCGGGGCGGAAGAGGGCGTTGGCGGCGATGAGGTCTTCGATGCGGTCCGGCCGCATCTTCATCAGCAAATCCTGCATTCCGCCGGATTCAAACTGGAAGATGCCTCGCGTCTCGCCGCGGCAGAACATGGCCAGCACGTTCTTGTCCGCAAAGTCGATCTTCTCCGGATCGACGACGATCCCCTTGGTTTGCTTTACCAGGTCCACTGCTCGCGTCAGCGTCGTGAGCGTTCGCAGGCCGAGGAAGTCCATCTTCAGCAGGCCGCACTTCTCGACGAATTGGCCTTCGTATTGAGTGAGAATGTCGTCGCCGGCTTTGTAGAGAGGGACGAAGTCTTCCAGCGGCTGATCGGCGATCACCACGCCGGCCGCGTGACAGCCGGCATTGCGGCAGGTTCCCTCCAGCCGCTTGGCCACGTCGATCACCTTCTGGATCTGCGGATTCTCCCTATACAGCCGGTTCAGCTCCGGAACCTGCTCCAGCGCCTTATTCAAAGTCATCCCGACCGCATTGGGGATCAGCTTGGTGAGCTTGTCGATCTCCGCCAGCGGCACGCCCATCACTCGGCCGACATCCTTGCACGCCGCCTTGGCCGCCAGTGTGCCGAAGGTGATGATCTGGGCGACGTGGCCGTATTTCTGGCGGACGTAGTCGATGATCTTGCCGCGGCCTTCCTGGCAGATGTCGATGTCGATATCGGGCATCTCGGTGCGCGATGGGTCCATGAACCGCTCGAAGAGCAGGCCGTACTTGATCGGATCGACATTGCACAGCCCCAGCAGATATCCCGCCATGGTGCCGACGCCGGAGCCTCTGGCGCCGACGGGGATGCCGTTGTCGCGCGCGAAGTTGCAGAAGTCCCAGACGATCAGGAAGTAGGAGCAGAAGTTCTTGGCCGAGATGACCTTCAGCTCGTAATCCAGCCGCTCGCGCACTTCCCTGGCCACATCCTTCGTGCCATACCGCCACTCCAAGCCTTCCTCGCACAACTGACGCAGATATCGCTCATCGTCGGGAGCGTAGGGTTCGCTTTGCGAACCGGTTCGCGGAGCGAACCCTACGAGCTTCTCCCTGGGCACCTTGTAGACGGGCGAGTGGCGTTTGGAGAAGTCCAGCTCGACGTTGCACCGCTTCGCGATGTCCACCGTGTTGCTAATTGCACCATCCCACTGGCCGACCGCATCGCTCATCTCCTGCGGGCTCTTGAGGTATAGCTCGGTGGGATACTTGAGCCGGTTCTCATCGGTGATCAGCCGGCCCATGGAGATGCAGCAGAGCACATCGTGGGCGTCGTGGTCTTCCTTGTTGAGGAAGTGGACATCGTTGGTGGCGATGAGGCCGACGCCGAGTTTTTTGGCGAGGTCGGCCAGTTCGGGGTTGACCAGATCCTGTTCCTTGATGCCCTGCTTCTGCACCTCGATGAAGAAGCGATCGGGGCCGAAGATTTCCAGGTAGGTTTCGGCCACTTTTTTGGCGGCCTTGTAGTCGCGCTTGAGGAAGGCGGAGGGGATCTCGCCGCCGAGGCAGGCGCTGGTGCAGATCAGGCCTTTGCTGTATTCCCGCAGGACTTCCTTGTCGATGCGTGGCTTGTAGTAGAAGCCTTCGCGGTAGGCGATGGAGCCGAGCTTGAGGAGGTTCTGGTAGCCCTCGAGGGATTCGGCCAGGAGGAGCAGGTGATAGGCCGCCTCACCGGAGTTTCCGCCGGGGGTGGAGCGCTCGCGGCGGTCGCCGGGGGCCATGTAGGACTCCATGCCGAGGATCGGCTTGATGCCCTCCTTGCGGCACTCGGTGTAGAACTCGATGAGGCCGAAGAGGCAGCCGTGGTCGGTGATGGCGATTGAGTCCATGCCCAGCGCCTTGGTGCGCTTGACCAGTTGGCCGATCTGGCATGCGCCGTCGAGCAGGGAGTAGTGAGTGTGGACGTGGAGGTGAACGAAACTGGGGGGATTCATGCCGCCTCCGTGCTTTTCCAGATTCCCCCTTCCTTCTCGGGCGAGCTTAACGGTATGGTCGGGGCGGTTCAACAAAGAGGGCTTGTGTCCACAGCCAACGTTTTTATCCGCACGATCCGCAAGCTGTTTGCGGGCGAGCTCAAGATATCCGCAGCAGATGGGCCGGCGATCCATACGGTGGAGCGGCTGGGGGTTTCGGCGACGTGCCATCGGCAGTGGCCGACGCACAGTGCGTTTGCGGAGGGATGGGATCGGCTGTCGGGGATGAGCGGGCAGGCGACGACGTTCAACTCGCGGACGTGGCAGTGGGAGGGAGTGGGGCCGACGCTTCGGCCGGGTGCGCTGCGGCTGATCACGGCGAGCAAGGGGGAGGAGTTGCTGGCCGTGCTGCCGATGGAGATCACGCCGACGGGATTTCTGGAGAGCACGGGGCACGCGGTGAGCGACTACCTCGATCCGCTGGTTCATCCGCAGTTCGAGCGCGAGGTGTGGGCGGCGGTGATCGCGCTGATCGATGAGCTGTGGGATCGGGAGCTGAAGGCGGTGACGTTGCACAACGTCGGGCAGCATGCGCCTTGCCGGGAGATGCTGCCCATCGCGGCGGGGGAGCATGGGCTGACTTGCGACCAGACGGTGGTGTCCAACGCGGCGCGGATCAAGCTGCCGGGGACGTGGGAGCAGTATCTCGAGTCGCTGGAGGGGCACGAGCGCAAGGAGCTGAGGCGCAAGATCCGCAAGGCGCAGGAACAGGCCGGGGCGCGGCTGGTGGTGATGGATGGGGAGTCGTGGGATGAGGGGCGGCTGGCGCGGGCGCTGGACCTGATCGAGGCGGCGGATGCGACCAAGGGTGAGTGGCTGGCGATGCACGTGCGGCCGCTGCTGGCGCGGGTCGGGGCGACGCTGGCGCGGGAGGGGCGGATGCGGCTGCTGATGCTGATGCTGGGGGAGACGGCCGGGGCGGCGCTGTTCGAGTTCCCGTCGGCCCGCGGGCCGCTGCTGTACAACTCGGGGTACGATCCAGCGCAGAGGCAGTGGTCGCCGGGGGCGGTGATGTTCGGGCTGGCGGTGAAGGAGGCGATCGAGGGGGGAGCGACGGTGTTTGACCTGCTGCGGGGGCGCGAGGAGTACAAGTATCGGATGGGGGCGGTGGATGATGGGTTGTACCGGATTTCGATGCATCGGCCGTGAGCGTAAGTCTAATGTTTGCAGGGAGATGCGGTGGGGCTGGGGGCGGGGGTTTTATTTGCAGGCAGCGATTGACTACGGTAGAATGGGGGCTCATTTCTGGCTGGGAGGTCCATGTCAGAGCGGGGTCGTGGCGGGCCGGTGCTGGATGAATTGGCGGCCGCGGCAATTTTGAAAGAGGACGAGCGCCATCGGCGGCGGCTGATGGAGATAGAGGAATCCGCTTCGCCGGTGGGGGATGAATTGCTGGGCGAGGAGAATGATTTGCATTTGAAGAGGTTGACGGAGGTGTATGCGGGGCTGGCGGAGAGGAGGTTTGAGAGTGGGGGGAAGAGAAATGACGAATGACGAATGACGAAGGAATGCCGAATGCCGAATGTCGAATGACGAAGGGGGAAATGGGTTCGATTTGTAGGGAGGGGGTTTTGGGAGGGGGTGGGGTGCAACGGCGAACGTCGAAGATCGAAGATCGAACGTCGGGCTCATGTCGCCACCTCGGTGCCCGCTCCCAGCAGCGCCCGCAGAAACTGAGCGACGGCGTGCTTGAGATTGTGTGACCACTCGAAGATGGCAACGTACTGGTTCAAATACTCCTTGTTCACTCCGCGGAAGATCCGCAGGAAGTTCCGCAGGC
>JBGPEF010000474.1:0-4607 GCA_041482675.1 Tepidisphaeraceae bacterium
CCCATTGATTAAAGCTCGACAAACTCCCACGTTCTCTCCTCCTCCCGCACACCCGCCACCTTCACCGCCGCAAACACTTCCCCCATCTCCTTGCGAATCGCTTCCGCATTAAACATCCCCGTCCTCCCCATCAACGACAAATACACATCCCCCACCCGCCGCGCCCCCTCCACCGGCCGAATCGCCGAGCTAAACGCCTGGATCTTCCCCGCGAAATTCTCCCAGCACCCATCCTTCTCCGCCCACGCGGCCCCCGGCAGCACCACCTCCGCCGCCTCCGAGAGCGACGTCGGCAAAATATCCTGCACCACCCGAAACGCCTTCTTGAACTGAATCGGCTGATTCACCGGAAGCCAATTCGACAGATATCCCCCCACGATCCATCCCGCCCGCAAATTCTTAAACTCCGCCTTGGTCCCCGCCACAAAATCTTCGAACGTCCCGCTCACTCCACCCAGCATCCCCATCACCCGCCGAATCCCCGCCGCGTTCGGCACCTTCTCCGCCTTGATGCGGAATGTCTCCTTCCCGCTCAGGTAATTCTTGAAAACATCATCCTGCCCCATCGTCGGCACCGGCCCCAGGATCAACACCGCCGCCGGATCAATCGACCTGACATATTTCCCCAGCAGCCATGCCTCCTCGCAGCTCATCATCGGCGACAGCACCGCATACACCGATCCCGCCGGCCCCTCCTTCGCCACCGCTCTCAATCCCGCATCCGCGGCCTCCATCGCCTTGCCATAAGTTGTCTCAATCTGGCTGCCATACTGGCTCCGCTTCGCCTGCCGGAGCCTTCCGACATTGTGCACCGGCTTGAACGAATACCTCGTATCATCGCTGATCCACCACTGGTTTACCTCCGGATTAAACCTCGGCTTGATCCGATAGATGATCCCCTCGTTGTACTCAATGTAAATATTCTCCCCCCCGCTATCCGCCGGCGAGATCGAGGGCGCCTGTTTCAGCAGCCAAACCCGCTGCTTAAACAAAAAGTCTTTGTCGAGCAGCGCCCCCACCGGGCACAAATCCACCACATTCCCCGACAACTTATTATCCAGCGGCTTGCCCGGAAAAATATCAATCTCTTCCTTGTGTCCCCGCCCATCCACATACAGCTCGCTCCCGCCGCTCACCTCGCGCGTGAACCGAACGCACCGCGTACACATGATGCACCGGTCGTTGTAGAGCAGCACATTCAGCCCCACATCCTTCTTGGGCTTCTTGGCCTTGTCCTCCTCAAATCTCGACTCCGACCGGCCATACTCATACGAATAATCCTGCAAATAACATTCCCCCGCCTGATCGCACACCGGACAATCCAGCGGATGGTTGATCAGCAGATACTCCATCACCGCCTTCTGATTGGCGATCGACTTGGGCGAGGTGGAATACACCACCATCCCATCCCGCACCGGCGTCTGACACGATGGCACCAATTTCGGCAACCCCTCCACCTCGATCAGACAAATCCGGCAGGATGCCACGATCGACAACCCCGGGTGATAGCAGTAATGCGGAATCTGCATCCCCGAATCCAGACAGGCCTGAAGCACCATCTGCCTGTCCTTGCACTCAATCGTCCTGCCATCCACCGTGATCTTGGGCATAGCGGGGGAATGGTATACTTCCTTGTGACAAATTTCACTAGGCCGGTTCTGTGATAGAATTCAACCAAAGGCGATTATGCCACCAACCCTCAACATCGCCGGCCGAAAGTTTGTCGTGATCCCGGCGGACGAATACCGCCAGCTAAAGGCAAAGGCCGCGCGGAACGGAAAACCGTCGCGCGGGAAACGACAACCCACCCGCCAGGACCGCGGCGACATCGCCGAATCCGCTCGCCGCCTCGCCGATCCCACTCGAGTTCCAGCCGCTCAGGTGTTTCGCAAGCTCGGAATCTGAACATGTCCTACTCGGTCGTGTTCACCTCATTGGCCTGACTTCTCACGGCCCCACATGGCTCGACAAATCCCTTGCCATATGGAACGATCAACCCGCGTGAGGGCAGTCTCCAGCACTAACTTGCTTCACGTTTCACGTTTCACGTTTTCCTTTCTCGTCATGCTCCTCCCCCTCCTCCTCACCCTTACCACCGCCGCCGCCCCTCCTCTCCCCACCACCGAAAAAAACCTCTCCCCCCTTCCCAAAGAAATCCGCCCCGCCGAAGTCATCGTCAGCCCGGACCAAAAACGCTTCGCGTGGATCCTGCGCGATCCCGACTCCATCTCCGTCGTCGTCGATGGCCAAAAACAAAAACCCTACGACTGGATCATCCAGAACACCATCGCCTTCACCGCCGATTCCCAGCACATTGTCTATGCCGCCCACAAGCGCAAAAAAGCGCTCATGGTCATCGACGGCGATGAAGGCGAGCTGGCCGACTCGATCACCCACTTCCTCCTCAGCTCCGCCGGCCACCACATCGCCTACGCCGCCATCCAAAACAATCGCACCACCGCCATCCTCGACAACACCCCCGGCCCACCCTACGACTTCGTCCAGTGGCAAGCCCTCGCCGCCAATGGCGCATCCGCCTACCTCGCCGCCAAATCCAACCAGCACTTCGCCGTCATCAACGGCGCAGAAAGCAAACCCCACGACCTGATCAGCGACATCCGCCTCTCTCCCGACGGCCGCCGCTTCGCCTATATCGCCTCATCCAACGGCCAGACCCGCATGATCATCGACAACCAGGAAGGCCCCTCCTTCGACACCCTCACCCCCGCCCAGTTTTCCGCCGACAGCAAACACGTCGCCTACCTCGCCACCCGCGGCAACGACAACCTGGCCATCATCGACGGCCAGCCCAAAACCCACGCCGGCAAACTCACCGGACTCACCCTCAGCCCCGACGGCCAGCGCTACCTCTTCATCAGTTCCAAAGATGGCAAAGACTCGCTCATCGTTGACGGCGTACCGACCGTCACGCATCCCTTCATTACCACCGCCCGTTTCAGCGCAGACGGCCAGCACATCGCCTACATCGCCCCCGCCGCCACCGGCCAATCCGCCTTCATCGACGAAAAACCCATCGCCCACTTCGACCAGATCCTCTCCCTCCACGCCTCCTCCACCGGCCACTCCTTCGCTTTCATCGGCCAGCGCAACAACAAATGGCTCATCCTCCACGACACTCACGAATCCCCCCAATACGACCAAATCCTCGGCCGCAATCCGCCGCTTTTCCTGGAAGACGGCTCGCTCCGCTTCCTCGCCCTCCGCGATCGCGCTATCCTTCAAGTCACCACCTCGCTCCCATCTCCCTAAGGATGCGCCGTCTTCCACCAAAGCTCCAGCATCAACAGCGCATACAACCTCTGCGAATGATCCTTCCTCTTCGCATGCTCGTTCAACAATCTCTCGATTTCGCTCTTCTTAAAATGCGTCGCCGCAAACGAATCCCCCGCCAACAGCGCATCGTGCACCATCTCCCGCAATGACGTCCGAAACCACCTGCCAATCGGCACCGCAAATCCCATCTTCTTCCTTCGGAACACAAACCCCGGCAAATCCCCCGCAAACGCCTCCCGCAACAACCGCTTCTTCCCGCCCCCAATCAAATATTCCGTCGGCAACCCGGCCGCGAAGTGAACCAGCTCATGATCCAAAAACGGGCTCCGCACCTCCAGCGCATGCAGCATCGAGCACCGGTCCACCTTCACCAGCAAATCCTCCGGCAGATAAATCTCCCGATCCACCGCCAGCGCCGCCTGCACGGCATCCCGCTTCAAAACGTTCTCCGCCAGTTGCTCAAATCTCTCCACCAGCACGCTCTGGCTCGCCTCCACCGCCACATGCCCCGCCAATTCTCCATTCAACAACTCCCCAATCCCCGCCGCATCGAAAATCTGCAAATAACTCGCATATCTCTCCCCCGCCCCCAGCTCAATCGTCGCCAAAAACCTCTTCAAGCGAGTAATTGGCGATTTCGGATGCGACCCCGGCAGCCTCTTCCCCGCCCCCGCCAGCTGCAAAATCCCCTTCGGCAGCGCCCCCACCTTCTCCCCCAGCGCCATCGCTCGGTATCTGTCATATCCCCCAAACATCTCATCCCCGCCATCACCCGACAGCGCCACCTTCACAAACTTCCGCGTCTCCCGCGCCAGATAATGCGTCGGCAGCGCTGATGAGTCCCCAAACGGCTCCCCAAATACCGCCGCCAATCGCGGCAAATCCTCCGCCGCGTTCGGCCGAACCACAAACTGCCGATGCTCCGTCCCCAGGTGCTTAGCCACCGCCGCCGCATATTTCGTCTCGTCATAGCGCGGATCATCAAACCCAATCGAAAACGTCAAAACCCTCTGCCCCTCGCCAACCGACGACCTCATCGCCGCCGCGATGATCGAGCTGTCGATCCCCCCCGACAAAAAACACCCCAGCGGCACATCGGAAACCAATTGTCTCTTCACGGCCTGCGTAACCAGATGCCTCGTCCGCGAAATCAATTTCTCCCCCGTCCTCGGCCCCCCATCCTGCGCGGGATCATTCGCCTCAAAATATCTTCCACCCTGCACCGCTCCGCCCGGCACGACGCTCATCCACGCCCCCGGCGGCACTTTCTTGATTGCGCGATAAATCGTCGCGTCACTTCTCGGCACATACCC
>JBGPEF010000475.1:0-4605 GCA_041482675.1 Tepidisphaeraceae bacterium
CCAGAGGCTGGCGAACAACATCGGCGAGTTCATATCCGGCGCGCTGTCGAGCCTGCATCGCAGCCGGGTGAAGGTGCACATCAACGACCGGGGTTTCACGCTGCGCGACAAGGATGAACAGTCCCCGGCCGCGTCGGCGGAGGAATTGCTGGCGCAGGTGCAGAGTTACGAGAAGCACTACGCGGAGAAACTGCGGGATCAATTCGGATTCATCGAGGGCGTGTTTGTCACCGTCAACTGCAAGGTGAACAACGAGCGGTCGGAAAAGACGGTGGAAACGGCGGATCCGAAGAACGTCATTCAGAAGCCGGTGCGCGATACCACTTCCACCGAGGAGAACAATTCGAATCGCAAGGACGGCGGCGAGCCCGGCGTGGGCGCGAATACGGGGCTGGCGGTGGACTCGACCAACAGCGGCGAGAAGAACACCGGCACCATTGAGAAATCCGCGACCGAATTCCTGGTGTTTGTGCCCAAAACCAATGTAAAAACGATCAACAATGGCGGTGATCCGACGCTGATGGGGGTGTCGGTGCTTTTCCCGCGAAGCCAGTTCATCCAGATGTACAAGCGCCGGACCAACAGCGACAAGGAGCCGGATGCGACGGTGTTGCAGGCATTCGTCGATGAGCAGCTCCGCTCGATGCGGGCAGTGGTGAAGAGCTGCGTGGGTGTCCTGCCCGATGAGGCGGTGTCGGTAGCGGAGTATGTCGATGCGCTGCCCGCGGGCGGCGCGACGACGGTGGCGGCGGCAGCGCCGATGTCGCTGATGTTCACCGATCACGCCAAGGAGATCGCCCTGGGGGCGCTGGCGCTGGTGAGCCTGTTCATGGTGTCCAACATGGTGAAGAAATCCTCGGGCCCGAGGCCCGCCCCGGCGATGGCGATGGCGATGGCCCATGGAGCAGCGCCAAGAGGACCTTCGCCGCTCCAGGGACGCGAAGAGGCGGTGGGAGAGGCGATGGAAGGCGATCCGTTGATGGATGGGATGGAACTGGATGAGGAATCGGCCAAGGCACAGCAGACGTTGAACCAGGTGTCAGCGATGGTGGAGGAAAATCCGGAAGGGGCGGCGAATCTGGTGAAGCGGTGGATGAATCGGTCTTAAAAGGGAAGCTATGGCGACGGATTTACCCGGTGTGAAAAAGGCGGCGGTGCTGCTGGTGTCGCTCGATCAGGATCGTGCGGCGGAGATTCTCAAGCGGCTGCCACCCGAGGCGGTGGAGGAAGTGAGCCGGGAGATCGCGTCGCTGGGGGAGGTCGCCACGGCAGCGCGGCGGGAAGTGTTCAACGAGTTTTATTCCCTGGCGCTGGCGAATTCGTATGTGAGCGAGGGGGGATTGGAATATGCCAAGGCGCTCCTGAAGAAATCATTGTCCGAGGAAGATGCCAAGCGGGTGATTCATCAGGTCACTCAGCAGGTGCAGACCACGCCGTTTTCGTTTTTGCAGAAGGCGGAGAGCGAGAACCTGCTGACGTTCATTCAGGATGAGCATCCGCAGACGATCGCGCTGATATTGGCGCATCTGCCGCCGCAGAAGGCATCGGAAATTCTCGTGGGATTGCCCTCGCAGAAGCAGATCGAGGTGGTGAAGCGCGTGGCGAACATGGAGCAGACGAATCCGGAAGTGATCAAGGAAGTCGAGCGCGGTCTGGAGCATCGATTGTCCGATATCGTCTCGCAGACGTTCGAGAAGGCGGGCGGAATCGATACGGTGGCGGAAATTTTGAACCTGGCGGACCGTTCGACGGAGAAGGGGATCATGGAGGGGCTGGAGGCCGAGGATCCCGACCTGGTGGAGCAGATTCGACGCCTGATGTTTGTGTTCGAGGACATTCTGCTGGTGAACGACAAGGGGATTCAGTCGGTGCTGAAGGAGATCGACAACGATGAGCTGTCGTTGGCGCTCAAGACGGCCAGCGAGGAATTGAAGCAGAAGATATTCAAGAACATGTCGGAGCGGGCGGCGCAGCTCATCGCGGAGGACATGCAGTACATGGGCCCGGTGCGGGTGAGCGATGTGGAGGCGGCGCAGCAGAAGATTGTGGATGTGGTGAGAAGGCTGGAGGATTCGGGAGACATCATTATTGCCGGGCGCGGTGGAGAGAAGGAGATGGTGGTGTAGGTGAAGAGGTGAAACGTGAAGATGTGAAACGGGATAATTGGACTTATCCCCTTTTTAATTGGACTTATCCCCTTTCTTATGGGCTTGATTAAAGCGGACAGCGCGCCGGCGAGGATGCAGCCATTTTCGATGGCGGATATCGAGAACCAGGCCAAGGGGATCCTGGCGCGCGCCCAGGCGCATGCGGACCGGATGGAGGCGGCAGCGCTGGCGCAGGCCAAAAAGATCCTGAAGGATGCGCACGCGGCGGGTTTGCGGGGTGGATGGACCGAAGGGTGGAACAAGGGGCTTGGCGAGGGGACCAAAGCCGGCCGCGAGCAGGCGCTGGGGGAGCACAGGGCCGAATTGGCTTCGACGATCCAGGCGCTGAAGGCGGCGGCGGAGCGGATGAATCACTCGCGAATCGAGCTGGAGTCGGCCGCCTCGAAGGATGTTTTGAACCTGGCGGTGTCGATTGCGGAACGCGTGACCAAGCGCCAGGGTGTGCTCGATCCGGCCGTGGCGGTGAACAATGTGATGGAGGCGCTGAAGCTGGTGATGCATTCATCCGATGTGCGGATCGCGATTCATCCGAAGAACAAAAATGCCCTCAAGGAGGTGATGCCGCGGCTGAAGGTTCAGTGGCCGGCGCTGGAGCATGTGGAGCTGGTTGAGGATGCGATGCTGGCGCCCGGTGGATGCCGGATTTACACAGCGCAGGGCGAGGTGGATGGGGATCTGGATGGACAGATCAATCGGGTGGTGGCGGACCTGATGCCGGAGCGGGCGGAGGTCGTCAGTTGAGCCGGTTTGATGCACAAATCGATGTGGTGCGGACGGCGATGCCGTTTCGAGTGGTGGGGCAGGTGCAGGGGATCAGCGGATTAACCATAGAGGCGGCGGAATTGCCGTTGCCGGTGGGATCGCTCTGCCGGATCAGCAGCTTTGGGGCCCAATCGTCGATTGCGGAAGTCATCGGTTTCAAACATGGGCGGACACTGTTGATGCCATTGTCGCAGCTTGCGGGAGTGTCGAGCGGAGACAGGGTTGAGAATATCGCATCGGCGCCGAGGGTGGGGTGTTCGCAGGAACTGCTGGGGCGGATCATCAACGGATATGGCCAGCCGATCGATGGGCGCGGGCCACTGCATATGTGCCAGTCGCGGCGGATTGATGGGCGGGGGTTGGCGCCGCTGAAGCGGATTAATATCGATCAGCCGATTAGCACGAGCATTCGCAGCGTGGATGGATTGCACACGTGCGGGCGCGGGCAGCGGATGGGGATATTTTCCGGGCCTGGCGTTGGCAAAAGCACTCTGGTGGCGACGATCGCCAAAAACACCAGCGCGGACGTGTCGGTGGTGGCGCTGATTGGCGAGCGCGGCCGCGAGCTTCAGGAATTCGTGACCAAGACGCTGGGGGCCGATGGGTTGGCGCGGTGCGTGGTGGTGGTGAGCACGAGCGATGATCCGCCGCTGCTCCGCGTGAGGGCGGCCAAGGTGGCGGCGACGGTGGCGGAATATTTTCGCGATGAGGGGAAGGATGTTTTGCTGCTGATGGATTCACTGACGCGGCTTTGTCATGCGCAGCGGCAGATCGGCCTGGCAGCGCAGGAGCCGCCGGCGACCAAGGGATTTCCGCCCAGTGTCTTTTCGCTGTTGCCGGAGATTTTGGAGAGGGCGGGAAGGTGTGAGAGTGGATCGGTGACGGGTTTTTATACGGTTTTGGTGGAGGGGGACGATTTCAATGAGCCGATTGCCGATGCGGTCAAGGGGATTACCGATGGGCATCTGTGGCTCAGCCGGTCGCTGGCGAATCGCGGGCATTTTCCGGCCGTCGATCCGCTGCAATCGATCAGCCGCGTGAGAAATGATGTCATTCCGGCCGAGCAATTGCGGGCGGTGATAAGAGTTCTGTCGCTGCTGGCGACCTATCAGGACATCGAGGATCTGGTCAACATCGGGGCCTATGTGCCGGGGGTGAATGCGGAGTTTGATGCGGCGGTGCAGGCCCGGCCGAAGATATTGCAATACCTCCAGCAGGATTCGAAGGCGACTTCGAACCTGGAGCAGGCGCGCAAGCAGTTGATCGAGCTGGGGGCATGGATCGAGCAGATGGAGAAAACCATCAAAGCGCCACCGGCCAAGACGCTCGTGAAGGCGCAAGTGTAGGGGCGGCTTTAGCCGCCGGTCGAAGCAATACGGCGGCCCAGGCCGCCCCTGCATGAGATGAGCCTTATGAAAGTTTTTGAATTCAAACTCGAAGGAGTGCTGGAGCATCGACGGAATATCGAGCATGAGACGCAGCGCGCCCTGGCGGAAGTTTTGGGGGAGATGCAGCGGCTGAAAAATGAGTTGACGGAGTTGGATCGGCTGGCTCGGGGAGCGACGGCGGATTTGCGTGAAAACCGCCTGGTGGGGCGGCTGGATATGGCGTTTCTGGCCGCGCATCGGAGGTTCACGGGGTCGGTGCAAAGAAGAGCGATCGCGCTGGCGCAAAA
>JBGPEF010000476.1:0-4599 GCA_041482675.1 Tepidisphaeraceae bacterium
ACCGGCAACCTCGATTCGCGGACCAGCGAAGAAGTGCTGGGCATGTTTCAGCAGCTCAACGAGAAAGAGGGAATCACCATCATCCTGGTCACTCACGATGCCGGAGTTGCCCAGCACGCCAGGCGGACGATCCGAATTCACGATGGGGTGATCGCCGACGGCGCACATGCGGCTGATGCAGTGGCCCAGCCGGTTGGAGGTGCGGCATGAACTTCACTCGAACCATCAAGACCGCGTTACGCGCGCTGCGTCGGAATGTGATGCGGGCGGTGCTGACGACGCTGGGGATCATGATCGGCGTGGGCGCGGTGATCGCCATGACTGAAATCGGGCAGGGCTCGTCGGCGATGATTCAGAAATCCATTGCCAGCATGGGCGCAAACAACCTGCTGGTGTTTCCTGGAACGGCCGCGAGCGGCGGGGTGAGCTTTGGGGCGGGGAGCACGCTGACGCTCACTCCGCAGGATTGCGAGGCGATTGTCACGGATTGTCCGGCGCTGAAGGCGGCCGCCCCGATCGTGCGGGCCCGATCGCAGCTCGTGTACGGCAGCCGCAATTGGGTGCCCAACACGATTTCGGGAACAACGCCGGAATTCTTCGAGGTGCGCGATTGGACGAGCATGGCGGAAGGCGAGCTTTTCACGCAGCGGGATGTTCGCAACGGCAGCAAAGTCTGCGTGATTGGGCAGACGATCGTCAAGAATCTGTTTCCCGACGAATCTCCGATTGGAAAGGAGATTCGCGTTCGCAACGTGGCGTTCAAAGTCATCGGCGTGCTGCGGAGCAAAGGCGCCAATACTTTTGGGCAGGATCAGGACGACATTATCGTTGCTCCGTGGACGAGCATTAAGTCGCGCGTATCCAGCCAATCGCTGCAAAACGCCAACCAGAGCGCGGCTGCGTCGAGCTCGGGCGGGACAGAGATTAATTCGCTGAGCGATCTGTATCCGACCAAGGCGGTGCAGCTTTATCCCGCGCAGTCGGCAATTCAGGCGGCCGATTCGCCGATGCCGGTGCGGTTCACGAACATCGATCAGATCATCGCGGCGGCCGATTCGGCGGAGCAGATGCAGTCTGCGATCAAGCAGATTACGTCGCTGTTGCGCGACCGCCACCGGCTTCGGCCCGGGGAGCCGGATGACTTCACTATTCGGGACATGGCCGATATCAGCCGGGCGCAATCGGAAATGACCAACACGATGACGACGCTGCTCCTGTGTGTGGCGCTGATATCGCTGGTGGTTGGCGGGGTTGGGATCATGAACATCATGCTCGTCTCGGTGACGGAGCGGACGCGCGAGATCGGGCTGCGCATGGCCGTCGGCGCGAGGGGCCGCGATATCCTCTGGCAATTCCTGGTGGAAGCACTGGTGTTGTGTCTCATCGGCGGGGGGGTTGGAATCATGCTTGGGTCGATAAGTTCACTGCTGGTGACCAAATTTCTGGGGTGGTCGACGCAATCTTCGCCGCTGGCGATCCTCGTGGCCGTGCTGGTTTCGGCGGGGGTGGGGCTGATCTTCGGGTTCTATCCGGCGTGGAAAGCATCGCGTCTGGACCCGATCGAAGCGCTGCGATACGAGTAGGGTTCGCATTGCGAACCACCATTGCAATTCGGTTCGCGGAGCGAACCCCACGGAGAGCGTTCATGAGAATTATGTTCGGGATCGCGTTTGCGCTGTTCGTTGCGGGATGCACGGTTGGTCCCGATTATCAGCGGCCGAAGGAGAATGTTCCTTCTGGATGGGTGGGGGCGACGACGCGGCCAAGCACGCAGCCGGGGACGACGACGACAGCGCCGGCGGAGATCGTCGAGTGGTGGACGACGTTTCATGATTCCAAGCTTGAGTCGCTGGTCCTCCGAGCGCTGGAATCGAATCTGGATTTGCAGCAGGCGGAATTGAGAATCCGGCAGGCGCGGGGGGCGCGGGCGGTGGCGGCGGGCGGGCTTTGGCCGAATGTTGATGTCTCGGGGTCATACAGGCGCAGTCGCTCGGGGGGTGCGGGAAGCGGGGCGCGGGATCTTTATCAGGCCGGATTTGATGCATCCTGGGAATTGGATGTTTTTGGCGGGGTTCGCCGGAGTGTCGAGGCGGCGGATGCGGATGTTGCTTTTGCAATCGAAGATCGGCGGGATGTGCTGATCACCCTGGCGGCCGAGGTGGCCCTTAATTACATGGACCTGCGCGGTTTTCAACGTCAGATCGCTATCGCGGAGAAAAATCTTCAAACGGAGCGGCGCAGTCTGGATTTGACGCGGCGTCGCTTTGGCGGGGGCTTTGTGAGTGGATTGGATGTGGCCAACGCGGAGGCGGAAGTGGCCACAACTGAATCGCGGGTTCCACTGTTGGAGGCGGGTGTGCGGCAGGTTATTTACAGCCTGAGCGTGCTGCTGGGGCGAGAGCCGGCGGCGCTGCTGAATGAATTGACTGTTGAAGCGCCGATTCCCACGACGCCGCCGGGGGTTCCCGTGGGTCTGCCTTCGGATTTGCTGCGCCGCCGGCCGGATATCCGGCGTGCGGAGGCGCAGCTTCACGCGGCGACGGCACGAATCGGAGTTGCCACGGCGGATTTGTTTCCGCGCTTCTCGCTGACGGGCTCATTGGGGGTTAGCGGAAATCGGCCGAAGGACCTGGGGAATTTTGATAATCGGTTCTGGTCGATCGGTCCATCGGTGAGCTGGCCGGTTTTTGATGCGGGAAAAATCAAGGCGAATATCGGCGTGCAAAATGCGATTCAGGAGCAGGCGGTGCTGGGATACCGGGCGACCATTCTGGTCGCGCTTCAGGATGTCGAGAACGCGTTGATCGCTTATGCGAAGGAGCAACAACATCAGACATCGCTGGCGGCGGCGGTGGCGGCCAACCGGCGGGCGCTCGATCTGGCGACGCAGCTTTATACGCAGGGGCAGACGGATTTCACGGATGTGCTGTTGGCGCAGCGGTCGCTGCTGGGGTCGGAGGATGCGCTGGTGCAAAGCGAGCGGACGATGGCGACTAATTTGATCGCGGTTTATAAGGCGCTGGGGGGTGGGTGGGAGATCAGGCCGTGATTTAGGGTGAAGTGGGTATGCTTCATTCATGTGGGTATGCTTTATGGCCGTAGAATGAATAGCCGATAACATTTCAGAGGGATTGTTACCTTGACGGGATGGGTGTTGGCGCTAGAATGATAGATACAAGATCGCGGGGTAGAGCAGCCTGGTAGCTCGTCGGGCTCATAACCCGGAGGTCGGAGGTTCGAATCCTCCCCCCGCTATTGGGACAAAGAGATAAAACCTTGGTGCATCAGCACCAAGGTTTGTCCTTTTTAAGGGGTTATTCAGAAGATCAGGGTTAGAGACGAGGTTTGCCTAAGTTCGGAGGCTCCGCAGAGCTACCTGCTATTGGGATCTGGAGATGGAGCTCGGCGTCCTGTTCTTCTGCGCAGCCATGGTGCGGGTCGAGATTAGGCGGTCTCCTTTCCTTTTTTTTATTCACACTCTAGCGATAAAGCCTCAGAAATTTGTGAATCTGATCGCTCGCAACGTGTGGCATCTGATCGACCCAAAACTGATTGCGCCTGTTCGGTACTACCCGAAATTCGTTGACGAGCAGAGCCGACTGTCGATGAAGATTCCGCGGCAATGAAGGGCGACGGGAACCCCAAG
This sequence comes from Tepidisphaeraceae bacterium, assembly GCA_041482675.1. Taxonomy (GTDB): domain Bacteria; phylum Planctomycetota; class Phycisphaerae; order Tepidisphaerales; family Tepidisphaeraceae; genus JBGPEF01. Next base: position 3,647 of record JBGPEF010000476.1, read on the forward strand.
ATTGTCTATCGGTCGAGCGCCGACCGGAGGGGATCTATCCGCACCCCTAGTGAACGGCGCGACAACGTTCACTTCTGGATTTAGCTAGTGGCGGAATGAGTTGGTAACGGCGGTCGTGCTGCGCCTTGATGGGCATGCGCAGAACATCCCGCGCTTCTCGCTTGACACGATTTCCGTGTCACCCTCGAATCCGGTAAAGTGGAGCAGGTTGACGGCGGCCACCGCTGCCACGCCCTGGAGACGAACTGTTGCCCGGCGAAATGAAATCACGCCCTCCGCCGCGTCCTATTCCAAATCGTCACGAGATTGCCCAGCAAGATTCTAACGCGCCGAGGTTGGAAATCAACAAAAGTAGCGCGCTGCGCCATGGACATCTTCTCGACTCCTATCTCGATTCTTTCAGCGAGGCTCTACGGGTTGGAGCTGGTTAAGCAAATGGTAAACGTCTTTGCGAGTAATCCTTGAACCTCCGGGATCCGCGGCTCGTGCGCGATTCATGCAATCGCACCTGAGCCATGGGGTGCCTCAATGAGGATCTTTAGATCGAGAACGCTAAAACGGCGCTCACTGCTGAACGATGGTTCGCCACCAAGTCGGATCAACGCCCAGTTCTCCTCCCAGCCGCTGGATCTTCTGAAGTTGCGGTGGCGTAACCTTCTTATGTAACTCGCCGATATAAGCACAAGTCTCTTCCAAAGCGAGCTTCAGTTCGCCCTCAGCAACCAAGTCGCGAAGGTGATTAAGTAACTATCTCAAAAGCCCGTTTTCAGGGTCGCGAACAGCCCGTTTTGGGCCTTTTGAGATAGCCTCTAAGAGCCTATCCGATTAACCCCGCGGAGCGGAAGGCGATGATGGCGCAAACCAGATGCAGCAGGCCAAGGTAATTTTCAGGTTTCTTCTCCCAGCGGATCAGAATCCGCCGGAAGCGGTTGAACCAACTGTGCGTCCGTTCG
>JBGPEF010000477.1:0-4594 GCA_041482675.1 Tepidisphaeraceae bacterium
GCACTTCGTATTTCACGATGACCAATCGTGACATCAGCGGTACCTCTTACAGCGACCTCTATTTCACCGACGCGCAGGTCGAGGCCGCTCCCGGCAATGTCCTCAATCCACGGACCGATTTCGATCTTGGCGGCACATTGAATAACGTCAACAACGCGAACGTCCCGGGGACTTATCTTATCTCCAAATACACCTTCCTGGTCGCCAACAGCACGCCCTTTGGCACCTACACCATCCAAACCACGAGCAACGCGGGCACCGGCTGGATCGGGGCGGGGCCCGACTTTTCCGAATCTGAATTCAGCCACCACGCGAGTTATTCGATCACGGTGGCCGCGCCTCAGTGGAATCGCGACAGCGGCGGTAACTGGAGCACGGCCGGCAACTGGAGCGACAATATCGCGCCCGGGCCCAGCGGCAATACCGCTGTCGCGAATCTGTACGACAGGCTGGTTGCGCCATCGACAGTGACGATGGATAGCAACCGGTTTCTGAACAACCTGAACATTGACAGCCCGATTTCCTACACGATTGCCCGCGGCGCGAACGTGTTGCTCACGATGAACGGCACGACCCCGGCCATCAACATAGTTAAAGGAAGTCACACAATAGCGCCCTTTATCACCTGGACGACGAGCGGCAGCTTGAATGTCTCGCCGAATGCCGCGCTGTCGGCAAGCGGCACCATCATCTGGAACGTCGGTGGCACCGTAAATGTCTCCAACAACGCGACGCTCTCGACCACGGGCACGATGACCTGGAATGGGCCGGGGACAATTAACATTAACAACACCTCGATGCTCACCACGACAGGAACAATGAACTGGAACGCCGCGGGAACGATCAACGTTCTGGCTGGCGGGACGCTGAATATGTCAGGGCCGCTGAATTGGTCGGCCAATTGCACATTGAATGTCGCCGGAACCGCAACCATTTCCGGCGCTCATACAATCGGTGCGGCGCGAACGCTTACCCGCACCGGCGGCGGGCTGCTCACCATCTCCGGCACGCAGACACCCGGCGCCGGAGCGGTCTTCAACCTCAACGGCGGGAATACCAATCTCAATTCAAGCAACGGCACCGCCGCCACCGCAACCACGGCCGCGGTCACCAATCTTTCCATTGGCATCAGTGGGACCGCCACGGTCGATCTTGCCGCAGATCAGACTCTCAAAAACCTGACCATCTCCTCCGCCACCGAGGCGGGGATTCAAGGGCTCGATCTGAACACTCCCGCCACGATAGGAGCCTTTCGCGCGGTGCGGGTTTATTCGACCGATCTGGCCGCCGCCAAGAGCGCGTTGTGGGGTGCAGTGATCAATGCCGTCGCCAATCCAGGCGATGGAATATTCGATTCGGGACTCGCCGCTCATCCCAACGCGCGCCTCGGCATCGCACAGGTGGCCGACCTTCACGGCGATCAGCATGTGCTGCTGCGTCCGACGATCATCGGTGATTTGAACATGGACGGGACCGTTACCATTTCTGACTTCATCGACCTCTCCTCCAACTTCAACGCCGTGGGCGTCACCTGGCAGGAAGGCGATCTCAATGCCGATGGAACAGTCACGATCGCCGATTTCATCGACCTGGCGTCCAACTTCAATGCCACTTATGCGGGTGAAGTCTTCCCGATCAGCCCTGAGGACGCCGCCACGCTTGCCCAATTCGCCGCCAGTCACGTCCCCGAGCCGGGTTTGATCGGGCTCACGGGTGTTGTTATCCTGATGCTCTCTCGCCGACGACCAATGGCGGGGCGGACATTCCTGCCCGCCATGAGGAACTGCTCATGAACTGCAAGGCAGCATCATCTGTTCTGCTGCTGGGTCTTGTTTGCTGCTCAAGCCAGGCGATCGCGCAGGCACCCGCAACCCAGCCGGCGGCCGATGCTCTAGTGACGATGGATTTCCCGGCCGACGGCGTGGAACTGAGGGTTCTTGCTGATATCGTCACCAAGCGCCTCAAAATTCCCATCATCTACGATGACACCATTATCAATAAGCGGGTGATCGTTCACGTCCCCAGGGATGTGCCCGAGAGCGCGCTGCTGGGGATTCTTCAAAGCGCGCTGCGAATGAAACAGATGGTGCTGGTGGACGCCGAGCAGCCCGGTTGGAAGCAGATCGTCCCGGCGCAGAACCTGGCGGCCGTCGCCAAGCCCGCTGCGCCGGGCAAAACGCCTGAGCCGGGTACCGCCGTCACTCAGATCTTCAATCTGAAGCACGCCGATCCGGCCCGGGCGGTCGAAGCGATCAAGCCGTTCCTCTCCCAACCTGGCGGGAACATTCAGCCCGTGCCAGGACAAAAAACGTTGATCGTCAGTGACTATTCCAGCGTGATCCAGCGGGTTGACGAGCTATTGCGACTGCTCGATAGCGAAGCGGCGGTTGAGATCCAATTCGTTCGTCTCAAGGAGGCCGATGCCCGTGATGTCGCGACGATGGTCACGCAACTCCTCGCCAGCCGCCAAACCGCTCAGCCCGGCGGCGCATCCGCCGCGTTGATCACCCCCGATGAGCGCCTCAACCAGGTCGTTGTCGCGGCCCCGGCCGATCAGATGAAGGAAATCCTCCAATTCATTTCCGGTCTCGACAAAACGGTTGAACTTCAAACCAAAGTCTATCCTCTGAAAGCCATCGGCCCCGACCGCCTCGATCGGTTGATCAAAAATCTCTTCGGCGGCGCGGCCAAGCGCAGCTATCAAGCCACGGCCGACCGCGAAACCCGCTCATTGGTCGTCGCCGCCACTCCGGAGGTTCATGAGCGCATCGCACAGCTACTGCGCGAGCTGGATGTGCCGACGACGCAGGAGCAAAGTCCGATTCGCTTCTACCGCCTGAAGAACACCAAAGCTGTCGATGTGCTGGCCACTATTTCTGGCCTGCAAACCGATGAGGGCCTTGAAGGATTCCGCACGGACGAGCAGGGCAATGAATCAGCACCCTCGCAGACCCGTCCTCGCGCGACGGGCGCGGATCGCAACTTGGCGCCATTGCCGCGCAGCGATCGGCAGATGTCCAATCCTCCGGCAGCGGCCGATGCGGCCCTGAGCAATCCCGGCCAGCCGCGCACGCGCAGCGACCTTGATTCGATTGCCACCGGTCAAACCTCCGACATCCGTTATGGATCCCGCTCCACCATCGCGGGCGCGGATGAAGGCGCGGGCGGGCAAAAATCCGCCGGCACCGTTCGCACCCATAACGCCACGGTCACAGCCGACGTCAACACCAACAGCATCATCGTGATCGCTGAACCGGCCGTTCAGCAGATGTATCAGGATCTGATCAAGCGGCTGGACGAGCGCCGGCCGCAGGTGCAGATTGAATGCACCATCGTCACCCTCGACACCACCTCCGGTGCCTCCTTCGGGGTGGATATCGGGAAACTAGGAGGCTTTGGCACCAGCCAGCTTCTTACCTTCAGCTCCTTCGGCGTCAGCTCCGTCGACCCCAAAACCGGATCGCTCACCCCGACTGCCGGGCGCGGCGGCACCTTCGCGCTGCTCAGTCCACGGATCGCGGATGTTGTTCTCCGCGCGCTTTCGGAGAATTCGCGATCACGGCTGATTTCCGCGCCACAAATCCTGGTCAACGACAACGGCAAGGGGAAGCTCCAGAGCGTGACGCAGGAGCCCTTTGCGGAGATTCTCGATACGGCCACCACGCAGTCGCGCACGGGCTTGGGAGGCCAGGCGCAGGCGGGCACCACGATCAGTGTCGAGCCCCATATTAGCGAAGATGATTACCTCCAGCTCAGCTACACCGTCGAATTGAGCAGCTTCACTGGCCAGGGCCAAAATGGTCTGCCGCCCCCAAGCCAGAAAAACACCGTGGACAGCACCGTCACCATCCCCGACGGTTACACCATCGTGGTGGGGGGGCTGAGCGTGAAGAATCTTCGCACCACCGTCCAGTCGATCCCGATCATTGGCGATATTCCCATCCTCAAATACTTCTTCAGCACGCGTACCAGGTCCAATACCGACACCACGCTCTTCGTCTTTATCAAGCCGGTCATCCTCCGCGACGACCGCTTTGAGGACCTGAAATTTATCTCCGAAGGCAAAGGAGTCGAGGCCGGCCTTCCTGGTAATTATCCCACCAGCGAACCAGTGCCCATGCGTTAACGAGGCAACTGTGAGTGCAGTCCAGGACATCCCGAAAGAAAAACTCGACTCGCTCGGAATCGACTTCGTCCAGACGCTCTCTTCCTATCAGCCCTCCGCCGACTTTATCAAAGAAATTCCCATTTCCTTCGCCCGCCGCTATGGGATTCTGGGCCTTGAGGATGAAATGGGGCATCTCATCCTCGCTCTCTCCGACCTGGCCAATCGTGAGCAGTTTCAGATTGTCTCCCGGGCCCTCAACCGTCCCGCCAAGCCGCTGCTCGCGCCTCAATCGGTTATCACCCATGCCATCAACGACGCCTATCAACAGCGCAGCGGCCAGGCGCAGGCCATGATCGACAATCTCGACCGCAATCAGGTCCTCGATGAGGTGCAGCGCCTCGCCTCACGGGAGGATCTGCTGGACGTTGCCAGCCGCGCGCCGGTCATCAAGCTGGTGAACCTGATTCTCCTCGAAGCCGCCAAAGC
>JBGPEF010000478.1:0-4572 GCA_041482675.1 Tepidisphaeraceae bacterium
CGGGTTTGTTGTGTCGAAAAATGAAGGGTTGGGTGCATTGAAAAGGGGCGTTTTTTGAGGTGTGGAGGGGGATTTGGGTTCGTTTGGCAGGGTTGGTTTTTTTGGGGAGTTGATAGTTGGGAGTTGATGGTTGAGAGAAGTTGAAGAGAGGCGGACGAAGAGTGTGCGGGCGCGGAGGGGGCGCTGTGGGTGGGACTGAGGAACGGAGGAAAACATGGCACGGCCCCCTTTTGCGACTTTGCCGGATCTGACCATCTGATCAGTTCATTAACTGATCATTGATGGGGATGCCGGGTTGTCGCAGATGTAGTACGTTTGAGTTTGGGATTTGTTCGAACTCAATTCGGAGGTTTTTTTGGCGGTATTTGTTTACCGTGGAGTCGGTTGACGGGTGCTGGTGGGGGTGGGCGCCAGATGGTGAAGCAGGCCGGCGTTGATGCGGTTTGGTGTCGGTGGGGCGAGGCGGCGTGCTTCATGTTTAATCGCAGATGCATGGGGGCGAGTAGGTCAGATCCTGCAACTCCAAATGCGCAGACGCATGGGGGCCGAGTACGTGAGATCCTGCAACTCCAAATGCGCAGACGCATGGGGGCCGAGTACGCCCCCCCTGCAACCCCCCGACAATCCGGTGAGATAGCGCCTCCTGCGGCGGCTTGCTGGAGGTATTTTTTTTAAATGCAATTGCGGGGAGGAAGGGGGAGGAGAGGGAGGAAAAGGGGTGAGGGGGCTGGCGCGATCGGGGATCGCTGGTCCTGGGAGGTGTCCGGAATGCGGTTCCACAAACGGCGGGGCTGCTTCAGGGGTTTGCGTTAAGGCGGCTGGTGCAGGAGGGGTCCCTACACACTCGGACTCGCGCTGACCTTTTGAAAAACGCCAATTTCTTGCGAATGTACCAATAGCGCTCTAACTACTGGCGCCTGCATCAATTCGTCTTCAGAAATTGACACGCTCACCCCAAGCTCCTTTCCATCTCTGGAGCGGCGAGCTTCTTCCTTAGCCTTGTTGATACTGCCAATGCGGGGGAGGAAGGGATGAGAGGGTAAAGGCAGGCTGAGAGTGTGGGTTACCGGGGTTCAATATGGGGAGGGCGCACACAGTTGCTAAGCGGAGCGAGGGGCGGTTGCGAACTGTGGGGGCTTGGGCCATATTGGATACTGGCACTTCAGGGAACACATGGCTATCTCAATTACTGATCCGATCGGGCGGGCAATCAGTCGGTCGAAGTTCATCACGTTCCAGCCGTTCAACATTGGCAAGTGGTTCACGCTTGGGTTCGTGGCGTTCCTGGCAATGTTCGACGAGGGGGGCGGGGGCAACTTCAATTTCCGAATGCCTGGCGGGGGATTTCGCACTCGGCCGCCCATGCCGCCACCGACCCGGCCAACGTCCGGGCCGATTGGTTTCTACTCCAGCACCTCCAGCGAGGACTTCGATCAGGTCTGGAACTGGATCACATCTCACATCGCTCAGGCGGTGCTGATTGGGATCGCGATCTTGGCAATTGTGATCGCCATCTGGGTGTTGATCATCTGGATCACCAGCCGGGGGAAGTTCATGTTTCTGGAGGGCATTGCGCAGAACACGGCGGAAGTGGTGGCGCCCTGGAAGCGATACCGGCCGCTGGGCAACAGCTTGTTCAAGTTCCGCGCGGCGTTCGCAGCGCTGAGTTTCTGTGTGATGATGCTGATTTGTCTGGTCGTGCTGCTGGTTGCGATGCCAGACATTCGCGGCAGGCGTTTTGGGAGCAACGCGATCGCGGCGCTGGTGATCGGGTTGGTCCTGTTCCTGCCGGCGGGTATTTTTCTGGGGCTGATCGAGTTGGTCACGAGGAACTTTGTCACGCACATCATGTACGCCACGGGGCAGCCGGTGATGGCGGCGTGGGGCGAGTTCCGGCAGAGCGTTTTGCCGGGGAATCATGGTAAATTCATCCTGTTTTTCCTGATGCAGGTTCTGCTGGCAATTGCGGTGGGGATTATGCAGGCGCTGATCGGGTGTGCGACTTGCTGCATCGGGTTGCTGCCGTATTTGAGCAGTGTGATAGCGCTGCCGCTGTTGGTGTTCACGCGGGCGTATCCGATTTATTTCCTTCAGCAGTTTTCGCCGCGGTATGAGATCATCGTGGAGCCGCCGCCGAATGTGGGGTTTGCGGTGATTCCGTTGGCGGGGCAGGGATATCCGCCGCCGGGGAGTTTGCCGCCGCCGCAACTGGGGCCGGGGCCGGTGGGGCCTCCGATGCCGCCGCCGGGGTATTGAGTCGGCAAAATTCAGGGCGACGTTATTGAGGGAGTTTGCAGATTCGGTGGGGGAGGTTTTTGCAGCGGGAGTAGGAATATCGGTTGGTCGTCGGAAGTGCTTGTAGGGTGAGGGCTGCTTTGGTGTTCTTCAGTTCGCAGACGCGGAGGGAGTACCCCCCGCACCCCCGGAAATCCGTGGAGATAACGTCACCTGCGGCGACTGACTGGAGGCAGTTTATTCAGTGCGGGGGAGGAATGTGTCGGGCAGGAGTGCCCGACCTACTTGCAGAAGGCGGAGAGAAATGTTCGCCCCAAGAGCCGTGTCGATGGCACAGGGCACGGCGGCTGAAGCCGCCCCTACGATTAGAGATGTAGGTGGGTGTGGCGAATGGAATGTCAGGGTTACCAGCTGTGTCGATGGCACAGGGCACGGCGGCTGAAGCCGCCCCTACGATTAGAGATGTGGGTGGGTGTGGCGAATGGAATGTCAGGGTTACCAGCTGTGTCGATTGGCACAGGGCACAGCGGCTGAAGCCGCCCCTACGACTCGCGAAAGTGCATTGGGATTACACAGAACTCAGGCGGCGGCGCGGAGTTTGGCTTCCATGGCGGTTTCGGCGGGGAGGCGGACGTTCCAGATCAAATTGCATTTTTCGAGGATGCGGATGGTGTACCAACTGAGGTCGATCTGCCACCACTTGAGGCCGTGGCGGGCGGAGGTGGGGAAGGCGTGGTGGTTGTTGTGCCAGCCTTCGCCGAAGGCGAGGAGGCCGAAGATGGGGTTGTTGCGGGAATGGTCGGGGGAGGTGTAGGGACGGGTGCCCCAGATGTGGCAGACGGAGTTGATGGACCAGGTGACATGGTGGAGGAGGGAGGTGCGGACGAGGCCGCCCCAGAGGACGCCGGAGAAGAAGCTGGCCCAGGTGTGGCCGATGGCGGCGCAGATGAGGCCGGGGATGATCCAGCCGAGGAGGAAGCAGAGCCAGAACCAGCGATCGATGAAGATGAGGATGGGATCGGAGAGAAGATCGGGGACGGAGCGGGCGAGGCCGGGGGGCTCAGCGCTGAAGAGCCAGCCGAGATGGGAATGGAGCATGCCGCGGAGCATGCCGCTGATGCCGTCGCCGTGGAGGTGAGGGGAATGGGGGTCGCCGTCGCGGTCGGAGTGTTGATGGTGTCGGCGGTGGAGGGCGCACCATTCGATGACGGGGCCCTGGCCGGCCATGGAGCCGAAGATGGCGAGGATGGCGCGGAGGACTGGGCCGGATTCGTAGGCGCGGTGGGTGAACATGCGATGGTAGCCGACGGTGATGCCGAGGATGGTGAGGGAGTACATTCCGATGAGGAGCGAGACCTGGAGAAGGCCGACGCCGTGGCCCCAGGCGAGGTAGATGGCGAGGAAGAGGGAGAAGAAGGGGACGCCGACGCCGAAAGCCATGGCGGCGTTTTCGTAGAAGGGCTTGTGGTCGGGTTGGGGCGAGTCGGCCGAGAGCGCGGTGCGCGGCGAGGAGAGGACATTCACTGGCGGTGCATCCTTTCACTATCAAAAAACGAACGCTGCCAATCCATATCGGCCAAGGGAATTGGCGGAATTGGCCGGGAGCGTCGGATAATTTATTTTGTGGAAATCCGCCCGAGGTGGGTGAATTCCAAGGTCCGGATAATACCGGGAAGCAGGTGGGGAAGCGCGGGCGGGGCGCGGAATGAGCGCGACAACATTTTGTTATTTGGGGGGCGCAGGTGTGATAGGCATTACGCGCGGGCCGATAAAACAGGGGAAAATGGGGTGGAGGGGTGGAATTGTTTTGACAAACGGGCGGGCGGCGTTTGGAATGCGGGAGTCCCAAAAGATTCAATCGCGCGGAAGCTGGTTAGCTCATCGCCAGGACAAGGCCGGCGGGATGGATCTGGGGCATATTAGGGCAAGCTAGATCCTGGGAGCGGGCGCTTCTCACTAGACATGCACTAAACAAAGAGTACGCGGAGGGCTGCCATGGCTTGGCTGAAGTCATTCGGTCGGGTTGTTCGTCCGTTTTCTGGCTGCAACATTGCTTCATCGATTCCGGCGACGCCGTTTGAGAAGCTGGAGGATCGGGTGGCGGTGGCGGCGACGGCGACGCTGGCGGCGAGTGGGATCATCTTTGATGGAGCGCCGCAGGGATTGATGGCGGGGCGGACTCCGGCGAGCGAGTCGAACGCGGGCAAGGGCGCTGCGAGTCGGAGCGATGGAGGATCGGAGCAGCACAGGTCAGCACATGCGAAGCACAAGCTGGGGACGGGAGCGGGTGGGGGCGGCGGGCATGGGCGCAATGCGCCGCATCATGGGCGTAAGAAG
>JBGPEF010000479.1:0-4554 GCA_041482675.1 Tepidisphaeraceae bacterium
CTCCATCCTCCTCAAGTTCACCTACACCGGCGACTCCGACCTCGACGGCGACATCGACGCCGACGACTACGCCCACATCGACGCCGGCTTCGCCCAGTGGATGGCCGACCAGACCCTCCCCCCCACCTACGCCAGCGGCGACTACGACTTCAACGGCGCCATCAACAGCGACGACTTCTTCCTCATCGACCGCGCCTTCTCCGCCCAATCCACCCCCCTCTCCGCCATCTCCCTCACCCCCGTCCCCGAGCCTTTCTCCCTCGCCTGCCTGACCTTCGCCGCCCTCCTCCTCCCCCGCCGCCGCCGCCCTTAAAATGCCCTCGCCCGCTTCTCGTAGGGTCGGGCTCGCCCCACCGCTCCTCTTCCTAATCCTGCTCTTCATCTTGCTCTTAGTCTTGTTCTAAATCTTCCTCTCAATCCTAATCCTAATCTCGATCCCAATTCCCAAATCTCAATTCTCAAATCCCAACCTCCCCCTTCCGCCGATAATCAATCAATCATGAAGACCGCCCTCCTCCTCACCATATCCAACATCTTCATGACCTTCGCCTGGTACGGCCATCTTAAGTTCAAGCAATCCGCCCTCTGGCTCGCCATCCTCGTCAGTTGGCTCATCGCCTTCGTCGAATACTGTTTCCAGGTCCCCGCCAACCGCATCGGCTCCAACCAGGGCTACACCGGCGCGCAGCTCAAGATCATGCAGGAAGTCATCACTCTCGTGGTCTTCTGCTTCTTCTCCGTGTTGTATTTGCACGAAAAACTAAAGTGGAACTACCTGGTCGGCTTCGCCCTCATCGCCGTCGCCGTCTTCTTCGTCTTCTACCAGTGGTAATCCGCAATCCCCCTCTTCCCCTCTCCCCTCCAATCTGCCTCTTCCCCTCGCCCCAGTACGCTGGGGAGAGGGCAGGGTGAGGGGCTTCTGAATTCTGTCTTCTGAATTCTGACTTCTTTCCCCTATCCATCCAACCCCTTCTCATCCCTCCACCACGCCGCCACCGGCCCGGCCGACGGCGGTATCATCACCCCCAGCCATGCCGCGCACGTCGCGGCCGCGTGCCTCGCCTGCTGCGGCGTCTCAAAACACTGCTCGATCGACTTCTGGCTCTTCGGATTCCGCCACGCGCTCAAAAAATTCCCCACCGTGTACACGTGCAGCACCTGCTGAAGCGGCAACGCGATCTCCGACCGCATCACCTCATTGAGCGACAGACCAAGAATGGGATTCCGCATCATATATCGCCAATCCGCACCCGTCCCACACCGCACGGCCGGCCAGCCGTCGCCAACTCGCCGCGGTTCCTGTCAAAACGGGTAGCAGTTATTGGGATGAACGCCCAGATCGCATTCAACCCCATAAGCCCACAAACGTCGAAGCCGCGGCGACCTCCATGCCACCGGCCGACTTCTGCCCTAAGGCCATCCAACTTACCGCGCCCTTTCTTATCGTCAATTTAACCTGCTAATCTTCCTCAAATTTTATGGGACGAATTACCCATCTTCCCCCCACCCGGCCAAAATTGCCGCCCGTCTGCTAGTCCTCGCGTACCTTACCGCCGGAAAACCCCGTAACCGCTCATTATGAACCGGAACCATGGTGCCACTGATCGTGGAAGCTAACGGTAGACCGCCGCGCAATATTTTGCCGGCGCTCTGATAGATGTGCTTTGGGTACATTCCGCAACTCGGCTCACTTGACGCCCAAATGATCAAACAGAATCGCATTGCGCTTTTGAGCGTTGTCGAGTAGTTTGTCGAAAGACATGATCTCAATGTACACGCCGTGACTCTTGTGGTATCCGAAGTAGCCGTTGTCATCGGCGGTCGGGTTGAGGTCGAACCGTTTTGCGTATTTGTGTAGCTTCGGCGTGAAGCTACAGACAATAAACGCGTGGAATGGCATCGTCTTCGGGGGGCTAAGAGTTTTGCCATGCCGGTCTTTGGCCTTCCCCGCTCGCAATAGGTCTATGTAGTCGAGAATCTGGTCAATTGGATTCTCGTCGTCAGTGTATTCATCCCTGGAGGGGCGTTTGAATTCGACGAGGATTATTGCCCGAAACGGAGGAGCCTCGTCCACGAAGGCAAATGGATTGTCGAATATCAAAATGTCGGGGCGGCGCTTGCTGTCCACCTCCATCACTTCCACCTGATTGAAAAGTTTATCGGAGGCGAGGTAGTAGTGGTACGCCAGTTTCTCGTCCAAGATCCAGAGATTCATTTTATCCGGAGGGAGGTCGTCGGACGTGCTGCGGAGCGGGAAAATGATCTGGTGGACCGCCTCCTCACGGTGGTATGTCCCATCTCCCTGTTGGTGCAGTCGGCTTTCCAAAAATGAAAGCGTTGCTTTGCGGTGGATGATGTGCTGCGCGAGTTTTGCGATACCGCGTTCATTCCACTCTTCCAAGAACCTCAAGAATTGTTGCTTGTGCTCCTCCGCGTTCGCCGTTTCTTCGGCTCCAATGTCGCCGAGCATCGCCTTGTACTTGTCCTGAAGCTCTGCGTCATACTCCTGGTTTAGTTTGTAAAGCTCCAAATCCAGTTTGTCTTTGGTCAGATTAGGCGGGATTCGATCCATCGTTTCTGGCTTGTGTTTCAACAGCGGCCGATACTGCGGCGCATCACGCCGTACGTAATCGCGCACATACTCCTCTTTCTTGACCTTAACGGCGTCTGTGTAGGTCGTCAGAAACCCCGTGGCGTTGGCGACCGCCCCGGTGGTTAGCTCATCCCAGGAAAGCTCGCCCTGATACAACCCGTCGGGCAAATCGAAGTCTGTGCGGAGAGCCGCCACGCTCTGATCCAAGTAATCCCCTGATACATATCCTGCGTAAAGAAACGGTCGGCCATCGTCGCGTTTGAGTGTCCTCTCTAGGTTCGGTATGTGACCCGTGAGCGGCTCCGATTTCACGCTCCGGTTGTGCGCGCAAAAATACAATCGATGCTGCGCTCCGTGATGAGGAGCCAATTGAACATGGTTCATCTGAAACTTCTGCCCCTTGATGGTGAATGGTTCCGCGTTGGCGCTCGTCTCGGCTACGAAAACATCGTTCAGATTGACGACGACGTTCGCTGCCGGGTCGTCAAGAGTCATCTGCGGGCAGGTCTTCAGCACGAGATATTGCAGACAATGCTCGATGATGCGTTGGGCTATCGCCTCCGCGCTCTTGGGACACGCTTCTCGATACTTTTCCCGGAAACCAATCAACTTGACCGTTGTGCCCGTCCGTCCTGTCTGACTTCTCTCTACCGTGTGGCTCTCTACGCCGCGCTCTGTCGGGGCGAACGTGAAGCGCCGCGTCGCAAGACCCTTGTCGTCGCGGTACACGCTGGTAACTTCGGCCTTCTCAAATGCTTTAAGCCAGTACAGTCGGCCGATGCCCTTACCGCCGCGAGCCGCCTTTTGAAGTGAGTCAGAAGTGTCGAAGGATCGAAAGTTTTCATCGGTGAAGCCAATTCCGTTGTCGGTGATGATGAAATTCCGAATGGGCCAACTCGCGGCCTTTTCCTTCTCATTCAGAAGAGCTGTATTCGTTTGGTTTGTAAACAGCACTCCCTGGGTCGTGTCTCGCTCGATTGAGATGGTGATCTTTCCATTCGTCCGCTTCGCGTCTTCAACCGCGTGCATCGAATTGGCAATTGCTTCAAACAGTGGGAAGAGGCAGTTGTGATAGAGGAGCGGTGTGTTCTGAACGCGGCCTCGTACGTCGATAAACATAACTGCTCCTCCCTATCGTCTGCCATCAGCCGTCGATTGTCCTGAATTGTGCGGACTGAATAGCCGATCCAGCGCGGGATCGTACCAAACATTCTTCTAACATTCCACCCATCGCACTTTGGTTCGTCGCGTGCTGGCGATATGCTTACGCTTTTGGTTGTATGTGATATCATTACATAAGGTTCTCGCTGACGTGCGCACCTCCATCCATCAGAGGAATCCGGACCAAAATCACCGGCCTCCTCCGGAGGGGATTCTTCTGAATTCCGACTTCTGAATTCCCCCGCCGAACTTCCGACTCCTCCCATGTCCCTTGTCCCATGTCCCTCGTCCCTTGCCCTTCGTCCCATCACCATCCGCGTCATCTGTGGCTAAAAAATGAATTCCTCCGCGTCTCCGTGCCTCTGTGGTTCCATCCTCCTCTTCCCCGAACCCTGAACCCTGAACCCTCTGAAGAATATACTTGACATCCCACTAATATTCTAGTAAAATCTCTGCCGAGAAACCAGAAACGGGGTAAGCCATGCACTCTCTCCCACCCATCCGTACCCGCGCCCTCTCCGCGCGCCAGCTATCCTCTATCTGCTATCCTCTATCCTCTTTCCCTCTCCCGGACCTTGTTCCTAATCACCAGGAACTCGTTTTCACTCCCAAAGAACCCTTCAGGAACCGAAAAGTACCGCTTTGGTACCGGAAAGTACCGGTTTCCCCCCGGTTTTTTCGCACCTTCTTGCCCCACCCCGTCCACAACCCACGTCCCACCCACATTTTAAAAAAAAACGCGTCCCGACCCCGCACGCGCTAAATTTTTTAACCAAGACCCCCCCCCCCCCACCAACCCC
>JBGPEF010000480.1:0-4552 GCA_041482675.1 Tepidisphaeraceae bacterium
CGGGGCAGGCGCCGGGGCAGGTGGTGCGGTTTTCGGCGGGGACGCTGGCGCGGCTGCAATTCAATGCGGCGGTGAATGAGCCGGATGATGCGACGCCGATGATGAAGCTGGCGAATGGGGATTCGCTGGTGGGGACATTGACGGGCGAATTGCGGCTGGAGACGGCGTTTGACACGATCGCGATCAGCAGCGGGGAGGTGAAGCGGCTGGCGGCGATGAAGACGTCGCCGGCGGACGTGCAGATTTTGTTGTGGGATGATTCGCTGGTGGCGGGGCAATTGCGGGAGGCGCAGTTGAATTTTTTGACGACATCGGGGGTGGCGGTGAAGGTGCCGGCGAGCCTGGTGGAGGAATATGTGCAGCCGCGGCCGCAGCCGTCGGAGAATGTGATTGAGGCGATAAAAAGCCTGGTGGGGAGACTGAATGCGGATGACTGGAAGATGCGGGATGAGGCGCAGGAGAAATTGATTGCGATGGGGCCGGTGGCGCTGGGGACGTTGAAGCAGCTTCGAGTGAAGGAAGGGCCGGAGGCGCAGCAGAGGATTGATTTGATTATTCCGGTGTTGGAGAGGGTGGGGAGGAAATGAATTCGGGATTCAGAATTTGGAATTTGGAATTCAGAATTCAGAATTCAGAAGAAGAGAGTTGAACGCAGATGACGCGGATGACGCAGATTTGCGCAGCTCAGAAGAGGAGGAAATCGCGGAGACGCAGAGACGCGGAGACGCGGAGAAGAATGAGGAGCCACGGATGGGGCACAGATTGGCACGGATGAGAAGAGGGGAGAGAAATCGTGTGGAGCGAGGGAGGTGAGGGAGGGCGAGGAGAATTGGACTTATCCCTTTTTTAATTGGACTTATCCCCTTTTTAATTGGACCTATCCCCTTTTTTGGCAGGGGCGAGGGAGGCGCAGAGGAGTTGGTTGTCGGTGCGGGTGAAGATTTTCTGGTTGGCGTAGGCGGGGGGAGACCAGGCGACTTTGCGGCCGGAGAAGGGGTAGGTGGGGTCGATGAGGTGGGCGCGGCTGATCTCCTTGTAAGAACCCGCGGTTAGTTGCGCGATGATCAGGTCGCCGCTGTAGGTGTAGAGGAAGACGAGGTCGCCGTTTGAAGTTATGTGGATGCTGGCGCCGGATTTGAGGTCGGTGATTTTGTTGTTGGACCAGAGCTCTTTGCCGGTGGCGGCATTCACGGCGGCGAGCTCGCCGGTGGGTTTGGCCCAGAAGATGTTCTCGCCCCCAAAGAGGGGAGTGGAGGTGTTGGGCAGAATGCGAGCGGCGCGGGCCTTGCCGGGGGGCCAGAGAACGGAGGCGGCGGGTTTTTCGGAGTTCAGCTTCAGCATGATGCCTCCGGCGAGAAGCAGATTACGGTCGCTGTTGAAGACGGGGGTGGCGGCGGCGGAGTTGTTGTCGGTGATGAGGTGTTCGCGCCAGAGGGTTTGGCCGGTGGAGGGGTTGAGCGAGGTGATGGAGGATTCGGTCCAGACGATGAGTTGGCGCGTGCGGGCGGCAGTGAGGATGATGGGGGAGCTGTTGGTGAGGCCTTCGTCGAGGGATTTCCAGATTTCCTGGCCGGAGTCTTTGTCGAAAGCGACGACGGCGGCGTTGGGTTTGCCGCCGATGTTGAGGATGAGGAGGTTGGATTCGATGAGAGGCGAGGAGTGGGAGGAGAATTCCTTGACCTGATAGTCTTTGGCGAGGTTTTTTTGCCAGAGGACGTCGCCGGTTTTGGCGTTGAGGCAGATGAGGTGGGCCATGGCGCCGAGGGAATAAACTTTACCGTCGTGGACGATGGGGGTGGAGGTGGGGCCCATGCCGGTGGGGTCTTTGAAGACCCAGTCGGGATAGGCGGGGTTGTAGGAGTGGGTCCAGAGGGGCTGGCCGGTTTGCTCGTCGAAGCAGTGGATGCGCTCGAGGGAAGTGGGGTTGGTGAGGAGGGAGTCGGTGAGGTAGACGCGGCCGGCAGCGACGATGGGGGAGGAGTAGCCGGGGCCGACGGGTTGGTTCCAGAGGATTTTGAGGCCGAGATTGGGGAAGGTTTGGAGAAGATTTTTTTCGTCGAGGCTGTTGTCGCGATTGGGGCCGCGGAATTGGGGCCAGTCGGAGGCGAGGGTGAGGGAGGGGAAGATAAGGGTGAAGAGGAGAGTGCGGAGGGGTTTGGGCATGGGAGGTGTGGGTTAGAGGGTAAATCGGATGGGGGTGGGGGACAAGAATGTCGGCGCAGGCGGATGCAGATCCGGGTCGGGCGGGAGTGGCTGACTTACCGAGGAGGTGGGCAGTGCTCACCGTACGGAGCTGGATTGATCTGAGCGAGAAAAAGGGGCGGGAAATTGGACTTATCCCCTTTTTAATTGGACCTATCCCCTTTTTGGGGAGGGGAGATGCGTTAGATGTGGAGGAGGGCGGTGAGGAGGCCGCCGGTGGAGGCGATGGAGCGGAGGTCTTCATCGCGGGCGGATGCGCGCAGTTGCGCGTCGAGATCGCGGCGGGCGCGGTCAAGGTCCTCCTTGTCCATTTCGCGGGCGCGGTCGAGGCCGCCGGAGCGGATGAATTCGATGATGTGTCGGAGCTCGTCGCGGTCGAACCAGACGCCGTGGGCGCGGCAGAGGTCGATGATGATGCCGGAGCGGCGGGAGAATTGGGAGCGGGACATGAGCTGGCGGCACTGGGGGCAGGGGATGTAGGCGCGTTTTGCGGAGATGTCGTCGCGGGGGACGGGGATGGGGGAGCCGAGGATGGCGGCCTGGTCTTCGCGGTCAGCGCAGATTTGCTGGAAGGTTTTGGTGTCGACCCAGATGCCGCAGCACTTTGGGCAGTCGCGGAGTTTTATTTGGCCGAGGTCGAAAATCTCCAGGGGGATGAGGCAATGGGGGCAGTTTAGTTTGGTGGAGGTGGGGGAGGCTGGGGTGGTGAGGGGGTGGCCGCAGTGGGGGCAGAATTTGGAGCCGAGGAAGGCGAGGGAGAAACAGGAGGGGCAGGAGATGGTGGCGAGGCGGGAGGAGCAGTAGGGGCAGTTGGGGGAGTCGGAGGAGATCGCAGCGCCGCAGGTGGGACAGTTGAGGGTGGAGGGGGACATGTTAATCGCGTGCTATGAGACGGAGGCCAGGGAATCGGCGTCGACGAACTTGCCTTTGTCGAGATGGATGATGCGGGAGGCGGCGGAGGCGCTGTGGGGGTCGTGGGTGACCAGGATGATGGTTTTGTTGAATTGCTTGTTGAGCTGCTGGAGGAGGCTGAGGACATCGCGGGCGCTGGAGGCGTCGAGGTTGCCGGTGGGTTCATCGGCGAGGACGATGTCGGGGTCGGTGACGATGGCGCGGGCGATGCCGACGCGCTGTTCCTGGCCGCCGGAGAGCTGGCGGGGGAGGTGATCGAGACGATCCTCGAGGCCGACGAGCTTGAGGGCGGTGGTGCTCATTTCCTTGCGCTTGGCGCGGCTGAGGGAGGTGAGCTTGAGGGGAAGGTCGACATTTTCCTGGGCGGTGAGGACGGGGATGAGGTTGAAGGATTGAAAGACGAAGCCGATGTGATGATTGCGCCAGCGGGCGAGGGCGCGCTCGCCCATGTTGGCGGGTTCTTCGTCGAGGACGAGGAGGCGGCCCTGGGTGGGTTTGTCCATGCCGGCGATGAGGTGGAGGAGGGTGCTTTTGCCGGAGCCGGAGGGGCCCATGAGGGCGACGAATTCGCCGCGGCGGACGGTGAGATCGACGTTGTCGAGGGCGACGACCTTGACCTGGCCGCGCTCGAATTCCTTGGTGAGGTTGGTGGCTTGGACGACGGTGTCGGACACGGGGAACTCCTTTGGGCAAAGACGGCGGCTGAAGCCGCCCCTACGAAGCGATTTTTACCTTGGCGCCATCCTCGAGGGATTCGGGAGGGCTGACGATGAGGTCTTCGCCGCCGATGAGGCCGGTGCGGACCTGGACTTCGCGGCCGCCGGCATCCTTCACAATGGCGACGGCTCGTTTGATGGCTTTGCCGTTTTCGACGACGAAGACAGCGCCATCACGGACAGCGCTGGCGGGGACACGGATGTTGGGGCGCTCGGTGACGGCGGGGGTGGTGGTGGTCTGGGTGGTGGGGAGCTTGCGGGGGGAGAGGAAGGAGACGGTGGCATTCATGTCGGGCTTGAGCAGCTCGTCGGGGTTGAGCACTTTCACGCGGACCTGCACGGTGGCTTTCTGACGGTTGGCTTCGGGGGAGATCAGGTCAACGATGCCGGCATATTTTTTGTCGGGGTAGGCGTCGGTGACGATCCAGCAGGGCTGTTTTGGGGAGACCTTGGCGAAATCGTTCTGGCTGATGTCGAGCTCGACGCGGAGGTCGTTGAGATCGGCGATGGAAACGACGTAGCCCTTGGCGCCGCGCTCGCCGACGAAGCCGGTGGTGACGAATTCGCCGACCTCGACGTTGCGGGCGAGAACGGTGGCGGAGATCTGGGAGCGGATGATGGTGTTTTTGAGGTCGATCATGGCCATGGCCAGGCCGCCGTCGAGCTGACGGACGGTGGCGAGCTGGGCGTCGATCTGTTCCTTGCGGGGGCCGGCTTTGACG
>JBGPEF010000481.1:0-4550 GCA_041482675.1 Tepidisphaeraceae bacterium
GCAGCCGCGCCAGCGCCAGCTTCAACTTGGGTATCTTCAGCAGTTCCACCGCCTCCCCCTGCTGATCCCTCCCCACCAAAACCGCATCACGCACCGTCACGCCATAAGGGAACCAATACGACACGCTCCCCATCCTCAACTCCGCATTAAGTTGAGTGGAGATCTGCTTCTGGAGCCGCGCCCGAATCATCGGCGTGACGATCAGTGGCACAATGACATAGACAACCACCGCCAGCCCCCCAATGACCACCGCCGGCCACCTCAGCCGCCGCACCCATCTGCTTTTTCGCTTCTGTTCCATCGGGTCTGAAACCTTCCGGGCTCTTCAGCGTCAACAATATCAGGAATCAGCGATTTCCGAAGCGGGCGCAGTAATTGCGCACTGCTCTTCGTGCGTATTAACTTTCGCGCACCGATCTACATTTGTTTGTGACGCGCTGTCACGCCCGGTGTGCCAGCAACTGGCCGAATTCTTCTTGCGGCCGCGCGGGGGCAAATTTAAGCTGCTCATACACCGCGCGTTAGAAACGCCCGCTCGTCCCAGTCGTATGTACTAGCGGAGCCTCGCGAATAGTTCTCAGGGAGGATCGTCATGGGTGCAGCTCGCCGTCTGGGTTTCCCGGCATCTCTCGGCCTAACGCTTTTCATCGCCACCTCACTTTCCGCCAACGTTGTCATGCGAGGCATCTCCCTGGACCGGCCGTTGGTCCTCGATGAGAACACCGATTATGAACTGCACAGCGTCGCCATCACCGGCCTCTCCGATTGCGCAGCCCTCACCCTCACCGGCCGCATCAGCTCTGTTTTGCTCGACCGCTGCACCTTCGGCCGCGTCTGGGCCGGCGAAGAGGGCAAAGCGGCGGCCATGGAGTGCGCCGGTGCCGTCGTTGGCACTCTCACCGCTCGCCACACCACTTTCTTCGATGCCGAAAACCAGCTCGCCGCATTGCGCGAAGGGAGCTTCGGTCGGGTCACCTTCGAACATTGCCGCTTCTCCACCAGCGACAGTTTTCTAAAGCAGATTTACGCCAACAACCCCTGGCGCACCACGCCCCCCGTGGCCGAGTTTTACAATATCGACCGGCTGGAATTGCTCGACAATGAATACAGCAACACCATCATCATCATCCACCCCTCGGTCAAGCAGGTGGTCGTCCGCGGAACCCTGCCGGGACTCAAACTCGAGAATCCGCAGGCCACGCAGGTCATTCAGATCAACCCCGGCCAGCTCGCTTCAAGCGTGCCCGTGCTCGCGGCTTCGCCTTCCCCTTCGCCTTCGGCTTCCGTTTCCCGCCCGATGCCGATCGTGCTCGCCGCGATTTTGCGGCGATAACCTTCGCGCCTCCCCCTCCCCGTGCCACTGGCCGCTTGCTGCCACTGTCTCCTTGCATCAACTTCGCAAGCGCCCGCCCATACGGCGCCTTGATCACCCCCTTCTCCGTGATGATCGCGCTCACCAGCTCCGCCGGCGTCACATCAAACGCCGGATTATAAATATCGCTCCCCTCCGGCGCAGTCTGCCTTCCCAACCCCTCTGAAATCTCCTCCGGCGGCCTGTGCTCAATCGGAATCTCCGCCCCGCTCTTGAGCCGCATATCGATGCTGCTCGTCGGCGCGGCCACATAAAACGGAATCCCAAAATGCCGCGCACTGATCGCCACCGACAACGTCCCGATCTTGTTCGCCACATCCCCATTGGCCGCCACTCGATCCGTCCCCACGATCACCGCATCCACCTTCCCCTCCGCCATCACGCTCGCCGCCATCGAATCGCAGATCACCGTCACCGGAATCCCATTGGCCTGCAATTCAAACGCCGTGATCCGACTCCCCTGCAAAAGCGGCCGCGTCTCATCCGACCACACATGAAACTTCATCCCCTGCTCCGCCCCCACATAAATCGGCGCCAGCGCCGTCCCATACTGCACCGTCGCCAATCCCCCCGCATTGCAATGCGTCAACACCTCAATCGGCCTCTGTTCCGTGGCACGGGCATCCTGCCCGTGTCCCCCGTGCGTCCCACGGGCATCTTGCCCGTGCCTCTGCTTCTTTTTCCGGCTCGCGATTTTCCGAATCAGCCCCAGCCCATGCTCCCCAATCGCCTTACTGGCCTTGATATCCTCCTCCGCCATCGCCAGACACTCTTCCAGCAGCCGCTTCTTCACCACCTCAATCGCATCCTGCGGCCGGCTCGCCCCAAACGAATCCCTCCCCGCCTCCCGCGCCGCCTTGCGCATCCGACCGATTGCCCACGGCAAATTCACCGCCGTCGGCCGCGCGCTCACCAGATAATCCGCCACTTCATTCAGCCGATCATAAAACCCAAACAACTCCGGCCCGCGATAATCCCTCACCCCCAGATAAACCCCAAACCCCGCCGCCACCCCAATCGCCGGCGCTCCCCGCACCACCAGGTCCCGTATCGCGTGCCACATCTGCTTCTCATTCGTCACATCCACATAAACCTGCTCCAGCGGCAATTTCGTCTGATCGAGCAGTTGAACAACTTGGCCGTTCCACGTGATGGTTTGCAGCATGGGGGGATTTTACAGGAGGTTGTACAGGATCAAGGCCAGGAGGAGAAAGATGATCAGTTGAACCGAAAGAATTGTCCCGGTGGGGTGATCGAAGCGAAGATAGAACCGATAGGCGGCTATCAAGCGCACGGCAATGCCGAGCCAAATCAGCGGGAAGGTGAGCAACTCCGCCCAGGCAATGTCCTCAGACCACCAATCGACATTGCCGGGCATGACGTTCACCACAACCATGGCCGACAGCAGCAGCGCCGGCCAAAGCAGCACATCCGCGCTGTAAACGATGCATCTCTGCACGTGATGAGTGCGCAGCTGGGCCTTTCGCATGGTTTGCTGGAAAATCATCAGCAGCGCGTAATTGAGAAGCAGCAGGGAAAGGGAAGCGACGAAACCAGCCACCAGTAGTTGTCGTGCCGTGGCGAGAAACGGGCGGTGCAATATGTTCATTGGGAAATGGAGGTCAAGGCGCCAAGCAAGGCGGTTTCGGTCCGTTACCGAAAAGGCAGTCGGCGTTGGCGGAATCCTCCAAATGACATCGATGACCATCGGCAGGGCAGCGACGAGCACAACGATCATCAGATACAGCAGCAGCCGTTTGCGGCGCGACGGTTGTGCCGGATGCAGCGTCGTCCAAAATCCGTTCGGCCATAGCCCACCAATGACCGTCCACACAAACGACCAGACATTTCGCTCCGGATGATGCTCGAAAAGATAGGGGTGGAGGCGGCGGCTTTTGTCGAAGATCTCATCCCACGTGAATGCGTAGCCACATTCCGGACATCGTGGTTGGCTCAGCCCGCGTAGGTTGTACTCACAGAGCGGACACTCGATGACGTGCTCGATTTTCTCCCAATCCGGCCCCGCTTTTTGCTCGGTTTCCATCATGGGACGCTCAATCCTAGCCGCGTATCACCAGGTTCCCCACGAAAAGCATTAAGAAAACCACCATCAGAAACACGATCACCTGGCAGGCAAGGACCACCGCCAATGCGTGACGAAGCCTCAGATAGAGACGACAGGCAAACGCCAGCCGCAGTGCCATCAAAGCCCAGACCACCGGAAACATCATCAGGAGCAACCACGACAGCGCGTATTCCTCCATCCGGTAAATCCTGGGTGGGACAAAGATCATGCTGATGCTCAGTCCAAAAATGAGCAGGGCGGGCCAAACGACTACATCGAAGCTGTAGATGATGCATCGCTGCACGTGATGATTCTCAACCTTCGCCTGCCGCATCGTCGCCTGGAAAATGGCAAGCGGAATGGCAGTGAGTGTTGGCAAGACCAGAAGGAGAAAAGTCATAAAAACGAGGAACCCAGGCAGGCGGGCCTGCAGCATGGGCTCGATCAGCGCAGTCGCAATGTTTGGTCTCCCTTCAATCATTCCGCCGTGCATGGAATAGAACGATTCCCCCACCCAGGTGCCGCGCCGTCGGATCAGCGGACTCAGGAGAAACGGAATCGAGGAGAGAAACAGCGCCGCAAATGGCAGCCACGTCAACCCCATGATGATCGCGCGATATCGCCCCAACCTCCGCAAATCCGGCCGCTGCGTCGGATGCAAACTCTTCCAAAAGCTCCACGGAAACAACCCGCCCAGCAACGTCGCTACAAAAGACTTAAAATTCCTCTCCGCATGATGCTCGAAAAGATAAGGATGCCGCCGCCGCGTCCGATCCAGAATCTCTTCCCACCGAAACCCAAACCCGCACTCCGGACATCGCGCCTCGACCAGCCCGCGCAGGTCATACTCGCACATTGGGCAGCGGATTTTCTCGCTGATCGTCCCCCAGTCTGGCGCCGATTCCTCGGCCACGCTCGCCATCGCCCCATTCTATCGTCGAACGCTTACCAGTTATACGTAGGCCGGACTTCCCAATTCTGAATTCCCCCGGCAACATACTTGACATAACCCTAACACTCTGGTATAATCCCTGCCGAAAAATAGGAAGAGGCTCTAAACAGAAAGGGGGAAAAATGCTCCGCTCTCACCCACTCATCCGTACCCCCGCCCCC
>JBGPEF010000482.1:0-4546 GCA_041482675.1 Tepidisphaeraceae bacterium
CAATGATTCAATGTCTCAATTTTCCGTCTCACCTCATCCCTCCACTTCTCCCCCAGATGAATCCGCCGAAACAATAGCTGCCGATTCAACGCCCCCACAAGCGGCGAATTCTCCGCGAAACTCGAAACCTCACCCTTCGCCCCCTTCACCAGAATCGCATCCGCCGAATCAAACGCCTCATCCCCCTCCCGCGCTGGCTCATCCAGAAAAATCTCATAATCCACCTCCCCGCCCCCCTTCTTCACCACCTCGCCGGCCATTTCAAAAACCTCCCGCGCCTTTTTCTCCTCCATCCCGCTCACATCAATCACCTTAAACAATTTCCGAAACAGCAGCCCCCTGCACAAACCCGCCAGCGTCTCATCATCCCCCTCCGCCCACACCTTAAAGCAGTGCAAAATCGAAACATCATCCAGATCATTAAACTCCCCCGCCCCCACCGTCTGCCCCAGCAGCGCCTTGTGTACCACATGCTCCCGCGGCGGCCAGACCAGCCGCTCCTGGATCGCCAGCCGCCGCGCCCGCTGTAGCGCCAGCTTCACCATCCCCTCCGCGCTCCGCACCACCTTGTGAAAATAAACATTGCGATACATGTGGTATCGCGCCTGCAAATAATCCTCCACCGCGCTGATCCCCTTGGCCGTCACCGCCAGCCGATCCGATTTCTCATCCACCGTAATCGCCATGACCAGCCAGTTGAGATCAAATCCCCCATACTGGCTGCCCGTCATCAAACTATCCCGCAGCAGATAATCAAACCGATCCGCATCAAGCTGGCTGGCCAGAATATCGTTGTAAAAGCTCCGCTTGGGCCGGCATTCCAGCATCTCGACGATCTTCCCCGGCAACTGTCGATCAAATTCCCCCAGCAGCCGATTCACCTCCCCCTGCTCATCCTCAATAATCTGCCGCGTGATCCCCTCATGCTTCAATCCGCTGACCCTCTCAAACACATGGCTGAACGGCCCATGCCCCAGATCGTGCAGCAGCGCCCCCACCAGGCACACCGCCTCCTTCTCTTGATCAATATCAACCAGCGACCTCAGCCGGTCGATGATCTTCCGCGCCGTCTCCATCACCCCCAGGCTATGGCTATATCTCGAATGATCCGCCCCCGGATAGGCCAGGCTGGCCAGCCCCAACTGCCGCACCCGCCGCAATCTTTGCACCTGCGGCGCGTTGAGTAGTCGGAATAACAGTGCCTCCAGCGGCCGATCGGTACGCAGGACAATCACATCATGCACCGGATCTCGAATGATTTTCTCGGACATGCGCCAATCTCAAAGTGGCCGCCCCGCCCCACACGATATAAACTATGCCGCTGTCGGCAATGGCTTACCCATAACCAATGCCTTTGCGGCGTGTCTTGTAAAGTGGGGCTTGCCCCACCGCGTGCTTTGTGGTGCAGGCTTTAGCCTGCGGATATTTCTCTCTCCCGGTGCGACGGGAGCTGTAGGGTGCGGCTCGCCGCACCATTCACTCCCCCGGTACTCCGGTAGAGGGCAGGGTGAGGGTCATCTGATGCGACTGAAACTGTCTTTACTCATCCCGCTCTTCCTACTGCTGATCGCGCCCTCACCCCTCTCCGCCCAGCGCGACCGCGAGCCCAAGGAAGACATCTCAATCAAAAATCGCGCCTACTCCCCGGCCAATCTCCGCGTCAAAAAAGGCGAATCCGTCACCTGGAAAAACAACGACGACATCGATCACACCGTCGATGCCGAAGATGGCTCCTTCTCCTCCGGCACCATCAAGAGCGGCAAAACCTTCAAACACACCTTCAAAAAAGCCGGCAAATACTCCTACACCTGCCACCTCCATCCCCGCATGAAGGGCACGATCATCGTCGAGTGAAACTGGTACGCCAACCACACCTATTTGCTGGGTGGCATGGGCAAACGTACTCGTTTGCCCGTGTCGTTCCAACTCAAATGCCTGCCCACAATTTTGGTGTGGCCGGCATAGTAGCACTGGTAGGGTCCGCTTCAGCGGACGATCCCTCTCCCGCCGCCCCCATCTCCACCCTCCACTATTCTCTTACGGGCCTCTTCCCAACTCATAAGCTGCGTCTTGCCCTCATCAACCATTTTCAGTCTTCGCTCAATCTCTTTGGCCCAAGCCTCGTCGGAGGCCGGATCGCCAAGGCCATCAAGGCTCTCGTACAAGCGCTCAGCAACTTCCAGCCTCTCCGCCTCTGACAGCTTGAGAGCAGCCGCGATAACCTGTTCTTTGGAGCTCATATCTTCATTATATCATTGACGCCTTCGGTTTTGCCGATATCATTCATGCACCAAATGCCCCAAATCACCCTCATCCCCGCCCCCATCATTACCCCCCGACATTCCGGGTAGGGCCGATCGTTCCATTAAATGAACTTTCCACGCCCTGCCCCGCCGCAGGGCGTTTTTGTTTCCTCAGGAGATGCGATAATGTGCAACAACCCGGCCAGGTGCGACCATGGATAAATCCCGCCGAATCGAAATCTACGACACCACCCTCCGCGATGGCACCCAGGGCGAGGGCTTCAGTCTCTCGCTTCAGGACAAACTCCTCGTCGCCCAAAAACTCGACGACCTGGGCGTCGATTACATTGAAGGCGGATTTCCCCTCTCCAATCCAAAAGACGTCGCCTTCTTCCAGGATGTCAAACAGCTCAAACTCAAAAATGCCCGCATCGCCGCCTTTGGCATGACCCGCCGCCGCGGCATCCGCGCTGATGAAGATCCCGGCATGCGCGCCCTCCTCGAGGCCGAGACTCCCGTGGTAACGCTGGTTGGAAAATCCTCCGAATTTCAGGCCAAAACCGTCCTCGCCGTCACCCCCGAAGAAAATCTCCAGATGATCTCCGACTCCGTCCGCCTCATGCGCAGCGCCGGCCGCCATGTCATCTGGGATGCCGAGCATTTCTTTGATGCCTGGCGCGCCAATCCCGACTACGCCATCCGCACCCTCCTCGCCGCCCAGGAAGGCGGCGCATCCGTCCTCGTCCTCTGCGACACCAACGGCGGCTCGATGCCCGAGCTCATCGCCCAGGCCACCGCCGATGTCCGCAAGAAAACCTCCGCCAAAATCGGCATTCATACTCACAACGATGCCGGCGTGGCCGTCGCCAACGCGCTGGCCTCCATCGCCGCCGGCGCGGATCACGCCCAGGGCACCATCAACGGCGTCGGCGAGCGCTGCGGCAACATGGACCTCATCCCTCTCATCGCCAATCTCCAGCTCAAATATTCCCTCGACTGCCTCCACCCCGGCACCCTCCAGCGTCTCACCGAAGTCAGCCGCTACGTCTACGAAATCGCCAACATGAACCTGGTCACCGGCCAGCCCTACGTCGGCTCCAGCGCCTTCGCCCACAAAGGCGGCATGCACGTCCACGCCGTGCAAAAAGATGTCAGCACCTACGAGCACATCGCCCCCGAAACCATCGGCAACACGCGAAGAATTCTTGTCAGCGAGCTTTCCGGCGTCTCCAACATCGCCACCAAGGCCGGCAAAAAGTTCAACATCGAGGATGACAAAGCCACGCTGCGAAAGGTGCTGGAAAAAGTGCAAACCATGGAAAACGCCGGCTATCAATTCGAAGTCGCCGAGGGCAGCTTCGAACTCCTCGTTCGCCGCGAAATCGGCCGCTATCGCAGCTTCTTCACCCTCGACCACTATCGCATCGTCGTCCTGCGGACCAACAGCACCAAACCCATCGCCGAGGCCTCGATCAAAATCACCGTCGATGGCAAGGCCGAGCACACCGTCGCCGAAGGCGACGGCCCCGTCGCCGCCCTCGACGCCGCCCTCCGCAGCGCCCTCCGCTCCCACTACCCGGCCATCGAAGACCTCCACCTCACCGACTACAAGGTCCGCGTCATCAACTCCAAGGAAGAAGCCTCCGCCGCCGTCCGCGTGGTCATCGAACTCTCCAGAAAAACCGGCGACGGCCCCCGCGAAGTCTTCGGCACCATCGGCGTCAGCCCGAACATCATGGATGCCAGTTGGCAGGCGCTGGTGGATGCGTACGAGTATCACCTGCTGCACGTGGAAGAAGACACCTGACACGGTATCTTCGGTGGGTCGGGCACTCCTGCCCGACATTTACACGTGGCACGGGCGTCTCGCCCGTGAGTTGCAGGCTCGCTTCAGCGGACGCGGCAAAAAGAAATGCTAAGCACGAAGTCTTAAAGGCACGAAGGCGCGCTCGGCCCATCCGCATCGCGCCTTCTGCTCGCCTCTTTCCCTCTTTAGTACAAAGCCGATCCGCCCCTCCCCAATCCGGCGCCGTACCCCGAGTTGGCCTTCGTGCCTCCGTGCCTTCGTGTTTAACTCTTCATCCCCGTGCTCCCCTCCTCAGACACTCCTCCATCGCCCCCAAAAACAGCATCACATTCTCCGCTCGGCTTGTGTGCCCCATCAAACCAATTCGCCACCCCTTCCCCTTAAACTCCCCCAGCCCCCCTCCAATCTCAATCCCAAACTCCGAGAGCAATTTCTTCCGAACCACCAAATCCTCCACACCGGCCGGAATCTTCACCGCATTCAACTGCGGCAACTG
>JBGPEF010000483.1:0-4524 GCA_041482675.1 Tepidisphaeraceae bacterium
GATTGTGCTCTCGCTAAAAGGGAGGAAGCTGATGGTCTCGGTCAATTCAACCCGGAAGGCATTCGCGCTGAGTGCCATCAAGAAAGTCCGCGTCGCCTGCGGGAGCGGCGACGATAGCGTCACCTGGGCCCGGGGGAGCATTTCGCAGCCGATGACCGTCAGCGGCGGCGCTGGCGATGATACGCTGTGGGGCTCGCGCGGAAAGGATCGGCTGGTCGGCGGCCCGGGCACGGATGTGATTGATGGCGTGGCCGAGCCGCCGCCCGCTCCGCCTTCTCCCGGCGCAGACGCGATGGCCCGTCTGCATGGCCAGACCGATTACCTCGGCAACGACGTCACTTCGAGCGACGGCACAACCGAGATCGTCTCCGGCGAATCCGTCATTGGCTTTCGATCCGTCAGCTACGACCTCCGCATCCAGAACGACGGCCAGGCGCCGCAGCGCTTCATCGTCAAAGCCGCCCAGGATGATCCCCGTTTCATCGTCAACTTTTACGACTCGATCAAAACCGGCTTCAGCGGCGGCCAGAGCATCACCGCCCAGGTCACCGGCAACGGCTGGAAAACCCCAACCCTCGCCCCCGGCGCGTTCATCGAAATTCGCGCTGACGCGGCCCCCAGGCTGGCCGCCCGTGGCAATGATGTGAACCAGCTCCAGGTACGCGTGCAGGCCGACTCCAATCCCAAGCAGCAGGATGTGATCCGCCTCGACACCAAAGCGGCGTTCACGCCATTGCCCGAAATCCGCCGCCGGAATTTCGATGACTCGGGGATTTATCTCGCCACGGTCCAGAACGAAGGCAATATCAAAGACCGCTTCCGGCTCACCGCCCCGGCCGGGCTCAATGGCTGGCATGCGCATTACTTCGACGCCGAGCACGGCGGCCACGACATCACCGCCGCCATCACCGGCGAAGGCTGGGTCACGCCGATGCTCGCTCCCAAGGCCGAGCAAGCGTTCCGCGTCGAGATCGAAACCGCTCTCGGCGAAGTGCGCCGCATCACCGTCGTCGCGCGATCGCTGGCGGACAATTCCAAGCTCGACTTCGCGCGCTTCTCGACTGAGACGCCCAAGGCCGGGCCGAAGCAGTTCATCATCGGCGTCTGGAGCCAGCCGACCTTCAACTTCGACAAATGGAAGCGGCGCGGCATCAACACGCTCATGAAATACGAAGGCCTCAGCGACACGGTGAGCCTGGAAGACTGGATCAAGGCCGCGAATTCGAAGGGCCTCTACCAGATTCGCGAATGGCGCGACGATCCGGCGCTGGACAAGAACGAGCTGCTGCTGCTTGCGTGGACGGCCAACGATGAGCCCGACATTTACAGCGTCTATCACCGCCAGCTCGCCGCCGATTATCAGATGCTCAAGTCGGTCGATCCGAATCGGCCGGTGGTGATCAACTTCGCCGGCAGCATGGCATTGGGCTGGCACGCCGATCCGCTCAAGCGACAGGACTACGAGGACATGCTCCCCAACATGGATTGGGTCAGTAACGGGGTTTATCCCGTGACCGGCTGGGATCGCCCCGAGCACCTCGACGGCCCCGGCCGCGCCCTCGACCGCCTCCAGAAATGGAGCGAAGGCAAACCGCAGTTGGCCATCATCGAAAGCGGCGATCAGCAGCTCCCCTGGATGCCCAAGCAGGTCCGCAGCGCCACCCGCGCTGAGTTCCGCGCCCTCCTCTGGGACTCGGTCATTCGCGGCGCACAAGGAATTCTCTACTTCCCCTTCGCCTTCCAGCCCCGTTTCACCTTCGACAACACCTCGGCCGACATCGAGGCCGAGATGATGGTGCAGAACAAGCGCCTGGCCGACATCGGCAACGTCCTGCTCACCCCCATCGACCCCCCAACCCTCGGCCTGGACGCCGCCGCTCCCCTCGAGGCCACCTGGAGAGTGGTGGGGGGGAAGAAATACTTCATCGTCCTCAACCTCTCTGCCAAATCCGTCAGCTCCGCCAAACTTACCCTCGTCGGCGCAGGCCGAACCGGCACGGTCAAAGTTGAAGGCGAATCGCGCGCGCTCCAGATGCAATCCAGCTCAATCACCGACAACTTCGGGCCATACGAAACTCACGTCTACGAAATCGGGTAGGGGCAAAAAAAAACTCCGATGACCAAGGTCACCGGAGTTCGGGGGGGATCAATGAAATCAGTTCAGTTACGTCGCATCCGACGCGGCCTGGGCCATTTGGGGCTTGGGGGCGTCCTTTTCGACGAGGGCTTCAAAGTAGAGGTGCTTGCTGTTGTCCGCTTCGGTCTTGACCGAGATGCGGATCAGGTCCTTGCCTTTGAAGCTGCCGCGGAGGATGTCTTCGGAAAGCGGGTCCTCCACGTGCTGCTCGATGGCCCGACGCAGGGGGCGGGCGCCGAAGTCGTTGTTGGTGCCCTTCTCGATCAAGAACTCCTTGGCTTCCTGAGTGAGATCGATCTTCAGGCCGTGTTCAACGAGCCGCTTGGTCACTTTATTGAGCTCCAGTTCGACAATCTTCTCCAGGTGTTCCCGACCAAGAGGCCGGAAGACGATGACATCGTCGAGACGGCCGATGAATTCCGGCCGGAAGTAGCGCTCGATTTCCTTCATGAGCGTGTCCTTCATTTTCTCATAGCTCTGGTCGTCCTTGTTGCCCTTGCCGCGGCCCTGAAGGCCGAAGGGGGTCACGCCGCCCTTGATCAGCTCAGCGCCGATGTTGGAGGTCATGATCATGACCACATTGCGGAAATCGACGCGGCGGCCGAAGGAATCGGTCAGGTGACCTTCTTCCATGATCTGCAAGAGCATGTTGAAGACGTCGGGGTGGGCTTTTTCGACTTCGTCGAGCAGAACCACGCTGTAGGGACGGCGGCGGATGCGCTCGGTGAGCTGGCCGCCTTCCTCGTAGCCGACGTAGCCTGGGGGCGCGCCGATCAGTCGGCTGACGTTGTGCTTCTCCATGTACTCGGACATGTCAATCTGCACGAGGGCATCCTGGTCGCCGAACATGAATTCGGCCAGGGCCTTGGAAAGCAGCGTCTTGCCGACGCCGGAGGGGCCGAGGAACAGGAAGCTGCCCATGGGGCGGTGCGGGTCTTTCAGGCCGGAGCGGCTGCGGCGGATGGTCTTGGAGATGGCCCGAATGGCCTCATCCTGAGAGACCACGCGCTTGTGCAATTCGTTTTCGAGTTCGAGGAGGCGCTGTGCCTCTTCCTTTTCGAGGCGAGTGAGGGGCACGCCGGTCATCTTGCTGACCACCTCGGCGATGACTTCCTCATCGACCACGCCGTCAACTTCTTTGGCCTTCTCGCGCCACTGCCGCTGCATCTCCTCTTTCTTCTTGCGCAGGGCCTCGGCCTGATCACGCAGACGGGCGGCTTCTTCGTATTCGGCGTTCTTGACGGCTTCATCCTTCTGGATCGACAGCCGCTCGATCTGCTCTTCGATTTCGGCCAGATTGGGTGGCTTGGTCATGCTGCGGAGGCGAATTCTCGCTCCGGCTTCATCAAGCACGTCAATGGCCTTGTCCGGCAGGCAGCGGCCGGTGATATAGCGGTCGGACATCTCGACGGCGGCGTGAAGGGCCGCATCGAGAATCTGCACGCGGTGGTGCGCCTCGTAGCGGTCGCGCAGGCCTTTGAGAATGGCGATCGTGTCTTCCTTCGAAGGCGGATCGACGGTGATCGGCTGGAAGCGACGGGCCAGGGCCGCATCCTTCTCAATGTATTTGCGGTATTCATCGAAAGTCGTTGCGCCTATGCACTGAATCTCGCCGCGGCTGAGGGCCGGCTTCAGCACGTTGGAGGCGTCGATTGCGCCTTCAGCGCCGCCTGCGCCGACGAGCGTGTGCAATTCGTCGATGAAGAGAATGACGTTCTTGGCGCGACGGACCTCGTTCATGACGGCTTTGATGCGCTCTTCGAACTGGCCGCGGTATTTGGTGCCGGCGACCATCAAGGCGAGGTCCAGGGTGATGACGTGCTTCTCACGGAGAAGCTCTGGCACGTTGCCGGCGGCGATTTCCTGCGCCAACCCTTCGACGATGGCGGTCTTGCCGACGCCGGCCTCGCCCAGCAACACCGGATTGTTCTTCGTGCGGCGGCAGAGAATCTGGATGACGCGCTCGATTTCGTTTTTGCGGCCGATGACGGGGTCCATTTCGCCTTTGCGGGCGATTTCGGTGAGGTCGCGGCCGAAAGCTTTGAGCGCGGGCGTTTTCACTTCGCCTTTTTTCTCCGGCGCCTTCTCGGCGACTTCCCCGGCCGGCTGCTCCTCCTGCGGGTTGAAGTTCGGATCGAGCTCCTTCAGAATCTCCTGGCGCGTCTGCTCGATGTCGACGTCGAGATTTTTCAAAACGCGCGCAGCCACGCCGTCGCCTTCGCGGAGCAGGCCGAGGAGAATGTGTTCGGTGCCGACGTAGGTGTGGTTTAATGCCTTCGCTTCTTTCTGCGCCAGCGCGAGGACTTTCTTAACGCGGGGCGTGTAAGGAATGTTGCCGATCATTTTCTGGTAGGGACCGGTGCCGACTTCCTTTTCGACCGCGAGAC
>JBGPEF010000484.1:0-4515 GCA_041482675.1 Tepidisphaeraceae bacterium
CACCGCCAAGGACTCACACGGTGACCTGCTGGTGATCGGCGGCGGCGCCGACTGGAGTCAGGCCGGCGATGGCAACGTGATCACCGGAACCGTCGATGCGCAGTGGGAAAACAAGAGCGGGCTGGGAGTTTATGGAGCGATCCTGCTTCAGAACATCGATTCCAATTTTAGTGGCGGCGCCAACGACGTGACCAACTGGGGCTTCCTGGTGCAGGCGAATTTCCTGCTCAACCCGGCGTGGGAGGTTTTTGGCCGGCTGGACATGGTGATGTTTGACAACGAGATTGCGTTTCCAGACGGGAGCCTGGAAGACACGTTTTACGAGATCACCGTGGGTGTGAACTACTTCCTTGGGCCGGATGGGTCGTGGAAGCACCGGGCCAAGATCCAGGCGGATCTGTCGTTCCTGCCCAACGGGGCACCGGCGGATTTGAACGGGATTGGAATCCTGGACGCCAACAACGGCGATACGGAGATCGTGTTGCGGACGCAGTTCCAGTTGGTGCTGTAGTTATCAACAGGCTGGCGTACGGCAATTTTGCGTAGCGTAAGAGCCTGAATTTGATGCAGTTATAGCAGTCTGGCGCTGAAAAATGCGCCGGGCTGCTTCTTTTTTCATTGCAATTTACTGGCTGAAAATTACAGTGGTAATTACTTGGGAATTGGTGTTTTCAGGATAGTTTTCAAATCAAGCGGCCTGGACTTGGGACATCATGTCAATAGTTGATGTAGCGAAGCGCGCGGGAGTTTCCGTGGCGACGGTGTCACGGGTGATCAATGATTTTCCGGGAGTGAGTGCGCGCACGGCGAAGCAGGTGAAGGCGGCGATGAAGGAATTGTTGTACGTGCCGAACGTGATTCGGCCGGGGCCCAAGCCGGGGAGCAGACGGACGCCGAAGGGGAAGGTGGGGGTGGGATCGATCGTGGTGCTGACGGTGGGTCAGACGTCGCGCGACTGGCTGACGCTGCCGATGATGGCGTCGATGTTCGCGGGGATAACGGCGGCGGCGGCGGAGCGCGGGGTGAGGCTGATGGTGGATGAGATGCCGAAGGCGGAGAAGGCGAGCGAGTTGATCGCGAAGCGGCAGGTGGATGGGGCGATTGTGTTCTGGTCGTCGCACCTGGGAGCGGGGAATTTTGAACTGCTGCGTGGGCATGGCGTACCGATGGTTCGGCTGATGGGGGCGATTGACGGGCCGGCGGAGGTGGATCACGTCACCACGGACAACATGGCGGTTGGGCGGCTGGCGCATCAGCACCTGGCGGCGTGCGGGTGCAAGGATGTGGCGTTCATTACAGAGTTTCCGGCGTGGCCGCTGATGCGGCTGCGCGGGCAGGCATTTGTGAATTCGGCGAGGGATGCGGGGCATCGCGTGAGCAGTTACGTGGTGGGATCGGATGGGGCGGCGGAGGTTTACCGGCCGCGGGTGCAGATGGGGAGCACATTGGAAGAGCTGGTGGACAAGCTGGCAGCGCGGTCGCCGCGGCCGACGGGGATTTTTTCGTCGACGGACAGGCTGACATTGAAGCTTTATCCATTGCTGGAGAGCCGCGGATTGTTTCCGGGCAAGGACATCAACGTCGTGTCGTGTGACAACCAGGAGGCGATGTTGTCGCTGCTGAGGCCGAGGCCGGCGAGCGTGGATTTGAGGCCGGACACGATTGGGCAACTGGCGGTGGCACGGTTGATTCATCGACTGCAATTTCCAGAGGAAGCGGCATTACAGATACAGGTCCCCCCGGCGCTGGGCGTTGGGTCGGACACACCCATGACGAAGGATGCGCGGAGTGGCGTAGCGGGTTGAGCGATCTTTCGTCGCATTTCATTTCGGAGGAAACGATGGTTCGCAAAGCGAAGTCGGCGCGGAGAGTTCTATTGGCTGCGTGCGCTGCTGTATTGGCCACAGCGGCCGGAGCGTCGGCGGCAATTCAAACCTGGAACGGCGGCGGCGCGGATGACAACTGGACGACGAGTGGCAACTGGCTTGGGGGCACTGCGCCTGTTGCTAATGATGCGCTGTTATTTGACGGAACGGTGCGGCTGACGCCCAACAATAACTTTGCCGCCGGCACCGCCTTCAACGGCATTTCATTCACCGCCGCTGCCGGCGCTTTCACGCTCGGCGGCAACTCCATCACCCTCAGCGGTGACATCGGCGACGATGCCGCCGGCCAATTCGAGACCATCAACCTCGGCCTCGCCCTCGATGCCAACCGCAACATGCGCGTCTCCGATTCCGCCTTCCTGAACGTCAACGGCGTCGTCTCCGGCAACGGCTTTGGCATCACCAAAACCGGCAACGGAACCCTGACACTGGGAGCGAACAACTCGTACACCCGCGCTACAATCGTGGGCGGGGGCACCCTGGTCTATGCAGTGGACAGTCCCAATGTGGCCGGATTGAGCCTGGGAATAACTCCCTTCAAGGACCCCACCGATCCTAATGGCACGACGTGGATCGCCAGCACAGATGCGGTCACGGTGGACATGAGCAGCGCCAACGTGACGACGAGCAGCCTGAACTTGCAGACCAATACATCGACGGCCAGCACGATCCTGATCGGCGGGGACAAGACGCTTACCGTCAACGGCGCTTTCACGGTCGGCGCCCCACAGGCTTACACGAAAAACGTCGCCGGGGTTGTGGGCAATTTGAACATTAGCGGCGGGAGCGTGGTCGTCAACGGCGGCGCCAGCCACTTCATTGCTAATCCCGGTCGCAGCAACAACGCAATCGGAAACAACGATCCGCGCGTCACGCTGGATATGTCGAATCTCACGAATTTCACCTACAGCGGCGTCACGGCCACCGGCATTGTCGGCGAATTCCGCGTCGGCGGCGGCAACGGTCGCGCCACGGTGAGCCTCGCTAACACTGCCAATACCATCACCGCCGCATCTATCCGGATCGGCGACTCCACCGCCACCTCCAACGGCGACAACAACGGCAACCAAGGCCCGCGCAGCACACTCCACCTGGGCAGCGGGACCAATGTGCTGGCCGCCAATAGCTTCATCATCGGCAGTGGCAAGTCGGGCGGCGCGTTGGATTTTCTGACTTCCAGCGGCACCCTCAGAATCACCGGCGCAGCCGGCGGAACCAGCACCGCCAACATTACGATTGGCAGCGCGACCAGCGGCACCGGAACCAACGACGAAAGCCAGTTGCTTCTGGGCGGGCACGATGTAACGGTGCTGGCTGGAAACGTGATAATCGGGCGCTTGGCCGGAGCTAGCGTCGCCAGTACCAATTCGGCGCGGGGAAATGTCACATTCGATACGGGGACGTTTAAAGACAACAGTATTCAGCTTGCGGTAAACACAAATGGCGTCGCCGCCAACGTAAGCGGCACCTTCACCCTGGGGGGCCCCATCCCGGGATCATCTTCAACAGCCGTCTTGAACGTGGCCAACACCTTCTATCTGGCCAACCGCACTAACACCAATGGAGACTCGCCGATATCCACTGGCACCTTCGCCATCAACGGCGGCACGGCCAACATCAACACCGATATTCTGGATGCCAGCACAACCGTCGCCAACGCCGGCGCCAACAGCACCACGCTGACGCTCGACGGCGGCACGCTCAATATGAGCGGCCATAACATCGGCACCTATAGCGCGCCCATCAACACCATCAACCTCAACAGTGGCACGCTCAATGGCGCAGCGCGAATCGCTGGAAGAGTGATCAACATCAATCCGGCTGTCACGATCAATGATTCCCCCACCTTAGTCCTCAGTGACGCTGGATCTCTTATTTCCGGTCTGTCCCCGCTGACGCTGGCCAGCGGCGGAGGTCTGGAAGGCGGTGGACCGACGAGCGGCGTAGTAAATGGCGATGTTGTGGCCGCCACCGGCTCGCACATCTCCCCGGGTTCGGCGACGAGTCAGGGGTCTTTGCAGTTCGTGAACAACCTCACGCTCAATGACGGCTCGACAGTGAAGTTCAAGCTGTCGGAGAATGTCGGCAGCGGCAACGATTTCATCAATACTGGCGGGCTGACACTCCAGGGCAAAGTCAATCTCGCCATCGGCGCCCTGGGCCTGGGTCCGCAGAACGGCAACACTTACACGGTGTTCAGCTACACAGGCACGCTCACCGGCAACGAAACCAATTTCAACGTCCTGGGCGATGGCTCGCGCTCGACCTACTCCGTGATTCCGACCAACCAAACGCCGGGGACGATTCAGCTGACTGTCGCGGCGGGTAACCCGCTCTCGCTGATCTGGGTCGGGAACAACAGTGATAACTGGCAGACCGGGGCGCCTGCGAACTGGAAAGATGCGAGCACTGCCGCGGCGTAGCAGTTCTTCACCAACGATCAGGTCACCTTCGATCAGTCTTCGACGAATTTGAATCCGGTGCAGATTCCGGTGGTTGTCTCGCCGGGCAGCGTGCGCGTCAGCGCGGACCGCGATTACAAGTTTGTCGGCGCCGGCGGCATCGGGGGCGGCGGAAACCTGACCAAGGACGGCAACGGCACCTTCACCCTTGCCACCAACAACTCCTA
>JBGPEF010000485.1:0-4496 GCA_041482675.1 Tepidisphaeraceae bacterium
CCAACGGCACTGCGTTGTTCATAGCGGGCGGCCTGATGCTATTTCTCGCCGCTGCGTATGCGACTTATGCGCTGTACGGGCCCGTACCAGTCCCCTTGATCCTGGTCCTATTGCTGGCCGGATTAGCGGCGTGGGGGCTGAGGCGCGAGCTATTCACGCCTCCTAGCACGAGCCTCGACCTCCCGCGAATCGTGCGCTTTACGGCGATCTTGCTGGTGTCGGTGGGGCCGCGGAAGGTGAAGCCGCGGTCGGTGCCCAGGCCGACGCCGGTCTTGGAGGTGGCGATGGCGGTGTAGATGAGGGGATAGCTGCCGGTATCGACATTGAGCGTTGCGCCAGCGGTCAATTCATAAATGCGAAGGACATTGACGGGATTGGGCTTGGGGGCGGTGGAGAGCTTGCCATCGTTGCGGTTGGAGCCGATGGCCAGTGGCGTGTATTCGTCGTTCACATTCGAGGCATCGTCGACGTAGTAGGTGTCGCCGTTTTCGGGGATGGTGAAGTTCTCGGTGCCGCGGTCGATGACGGAATTGTCGGAGGTGAAGGAAACCTGGATGCGCAGGCCGTAGGTGCCGTAGTTGATGCCGGGATAGATGGCCGGGTCGGGAATCCAGGTGAAATCGCCGTCATCCTGCGTGTTGGAAATGATGTTGAGCAGGAACTGCGGGCCCTGTGGCGTGTCCTGCAAGAGATCGATGCGGATGGTGTCTTCGAGGACGTTGTTGTAGGTGTCCCAGCGGATGGAGCGGGGCTTGAAGAGCTCAACGTCGGTGTAGAGATCGGGGGAGCGCAGGGCGATGTGGGGACGGGTGGGGGCGGAGTCTTCAGCGCTGGTGTTGGCGTATGCGCCTTGATCGGGAGCCGTCGTGTCGGGGACGACGAAGACGTAGGCGCTGTCGAGATAGCTGTCGTTGCCTGAGCCGGTGGAGCGGTCGGCCTGGAAGCGATATTTCACGCTGCGGGTGCCCTGGGGAATAATTTTGCGTGCGCCGATCAGTTCCCAGCGGTCGGTGACATTCGACGCGAGGGCGAGACCGACGGTTGCGCCGACCTGGACGCCGAGTCCGTCGAGGAATGTCAGCGTGATCTGGCCGCGATCGGGGACGGCTTCGTTGGCGGAGCGCACGCGGCCGCCAAAGACGAGGGCGAAATCGAGGGAGTCGAGCTGCGCGGTGGTGAAGCCTTTGGCAACGAGGTCGACGGTCTGTTCGGCGAAGCCCTGGGCGATTGCGCCGGCGTAGAAATAGCTGCTGCCGTCGAATGGGGCTGGATTGGCGGCCTGATTGCCGCCGCCGGTGTTGACGGTCCAGTTGTTGGTGCTGCCGTCGAAGCTGCCGTTGCTGAGGAGATTGGCGTACACCGCGGGAAGGCCCTGATCGGTAATGGGATCGCCGGCATCGACGGTGGGGCTGGAGAAGCGCTGGCCGGAAATCAGGTCGAAGATGCGATAGTCATCGAGTGCGCGGTTGAAGAAGCGCGGTTCGGACCAGTTGGGATTCACAACCGTTCGGCCGATGGAATGCAGATCAAACGCGGCGACGTCGGCCTGGAAGTCGAGGATGTCGGTGAAATCCTTGGTCCAGTAGAAGAGTTTGCCGGAACCGGTGGCGTGGAGGTCGTTGTAATCGGAGAAGAAGCCGGTTTGAGAATCGTTGGCGACATAAACGTCATAGCCGCTTTCGGCCCAGAGGATGTTGTCGCGGATTTCGATGTTGCTGGAGATGTTCTGGATGCGAATGTTGTCGCCGGCCGGGGCGTAGAAGGTGTTGGTGACGACGCGGACATCGTTGTCGCCGCTGATGAGCAGGCCGTATTGGGTATTGCGGTAGATCAGGTTGTGGAAAATCTTCTGGCCGCTGTTGGCATTGATGCCGGTGGCGTTGGCGGCGATGCGATTGAATTGGATGGTGCCGGCAAAATTGTTGACGCCGGTTGTGTTCTTTTCGATGAGGTTGGCCAGCGCCAGATCGCCGCCGCCGAGGATGCCGGAGCCGGTGACGCCGGTGGTGTTGGAATAAATCTCATTTTGAATGCTGGGGGCGACGAAGCCGAAGGCGTTGATGATTCCGGCGACGGTGGAGATCACTCCGGTGGTGTTGTTGTGGATCAGGTTGCCCTTGAGGCTGGCGGCGGCGGCGTAATTGACGCCGGTGGTCGCGCCGTGGATGTCGTTGGTGTCAATCGAGCCGGTGAAGGCGGCGTTGATGGTGATGCCGGTGGCGGTGGCGGTGATGTTGTTG
Source organism: Tepidisphaeraceae bacterium (assembly GCA_041482675.1). Classification (GTDB taxonomy): domain Bacteria; phylum Planctomycetota; class Phycisphaerae; order Tepidisphaerales; family Tepidisphaeraceae; genus JBGPEF01. The sequence goes on from JBGPEF010000485.1 coordinate 2,241, forward strand.
GCGCGCAGTGTGCCCGCGGAGGCGGAGGCGATGGAGATGCCGGTGGGGGCGGTGATGGCGTTGTCGCGGACCATGACGGCGGTCGCGCCGGTGCCGGTGAAGGCCAGGCCGATGCTTGAGCCGTTGAGAGTGTTGTGCTCGATAACGGCGTTGGCGGATGCGCCGGTGAGGGTGAGGGCGGTTGCGCCGGAGATGGTGTTGTCGGCCAGTTGGGCATCGTTGGAGGCATTGAGGGTCATGCCGCCGGCGATGGTGCTCTCGCGAAGCGTGAAGCGGGCGCTTTGGGCGACGGTGAGGCCGCCGGAGATGTTGACACCCTGCAAGGTGATGTCGTCGGTCTGGGTGATGCTGACGGCACTGGTGATGGTCGAGCCGGCGAGGCCGCGGATGAGAATTCCGGCGTCATCGCTGCCGGCGGGAATCGTGAAGCCGGGGCTGGAGCCGGTGAGGAGGATGATGTCGCCGGGATTGAGGTTGTTGCCATCCAAGATTTGCTGAATGGTGGTGCCGCCGCCGGCGTTGAAGACGACGCCGGTGGCATTGAAGGTGTTGCCGCGATCGTAAATTTGCGCCGAGCCGGAGGATTGATCGTTCCAGGCGACGAAGGGCTGGCCGTTGACGTTGACGGCCAGGTCGAGCGAGCGCAGAGCGCCGCCGGTGAAGCTGATTCCGTTGAAGGCGGCGTCGCCGGAGAGGTCCTGGATGAAAGAAGCTCCGTTCCATTTGCGCGCGTAAATCGCGACGGTGCTGCCGACGCGGCTTTGTTGGGTATCGTCGGCCCAGGCGAGGTGCAAGACGCCGCCGCCGGTGGCGAGATTGGGCTGGGATGCGTTGCCGACAGTGCTGGAGATTCCGGTGCCGCTGACGCTGATCACATTGCGGACGCCGAGGCTGTAGCGGACGCCGTAGATTTCGGAGAAGCCGGAGGTGGTGTCGGCCCAGACGGCAAAGAGAGATGAGCCGAGATAGGCGAGGGCGGGCGATGAGCTATCGCCGGCGGTGTTGCTGACGCCGCCGGTTGAGGCGGAGCCGGCGATTTCGTTGAAGGCTGCGCCGGCGTTTTCCTTCATGTAAATCTGTTTTATGCCCCCCACCGTCTGGGTCCAGGCGACGGCGACGTTGGCGCCGCTGGTTGCGAGCGCTAAATCGCTCACGCTGGTGGCCGAGGCGGAGACGCCTGAGCCGCTGGCCGATCCGGCTCCCAGCGTATTCCAGGTTCCGCCGCTGAATTGCTTCACGTAGACGTTGGCGATGCCGGCGGTGGTGTTCAGCCAGGCGACGGTTGGGCCGCCGGTGGCGTTGACGATTTGCGCATTGTCAGCGTTGCCGGTGGCGCTGAGTCCGCCTGCGCCGGCGGAGGTGCCCAGCGCAACCCAAGCGCCAAGGCCGCCGTTGGCGACTGGATCGAAGCGCAGGGCGCGGATGTCGCTTCCTGAGCCGTTGAATTCGGTCCAGGCGACGATGGGATTGCCACTGCCATCGAGGGCGATGCTCGGCCGGCGCGAGGAGGTGCTGGTGTAACTGATGCCGCCTTCGCCGGCGCTGCCGGCCAGCTCGGACCAGGTCCCGCCGCCGGTGTATTTGGCGACGTAGATTTCATCATTGCCATTTCGGCCATCGACCCAGGCGACGTAATGAACGCCGCCGGCCCCGGCGACGATGGCAGGCTCGATCGCCAGGGCGCGCGAGGCGCTCAGGCCGCCCAGGTGCGCGGAGCTGGCGAATTCCGGCCAGCGGCCGCGATAGTCTGCACCCACGGGAAGTGTCGAAGTGGCCTGAGTGATTCCGGAATGAGCACCAATTGAAGGAGGAGGAGTTGGAGTCGGCGGGACGAAATTAGCGGGGATTGCGCCTTCGCCAGGGCCGAAATTGATCAGATCGCCGCCGCCGCCGCCGGCGGTGATGGCATCGTCGTCGCCTTCGCCGTAGAGGAAATCATTTCCACCGTTTCCGAAGAGCTGATCGCGGCCGCTGGCGGGTTCGGTGCCGTTGGTGCCGAAATCGCCGTAGATGTAATCGACGGCGTTGTCATCACCCGCGCCGCTTGCGCTGTGGCCATAGATGATGTCGTGATTCGCGCCGCCAAGCAGCAGATCGGAGCCGCCGTCGCCGGAAATCTGGTCGTCGCCCGGGCCGCCGTCAACCGTGTCATCGCCCGCGCCGCCGGAGGCGGTGTCGTTGCCGGCGTTGCCGTAGATGCGGTCGCGGCCGATGCCGCCGGTGAGAATATCAGCGCCTTCATCGGAGCCGCGTAGG
>JBGPEF010000486.1:0-4491 GCA_041482675.1 Tepidisphaeraceae bacterium
GGACGGCCCCGTCTTCTCGCCCGCGAGCCACGCCTCGTAGGCGCGCGGCTCCATCACGACGACGTGGCCGACCATCCTCGAGTGCTCGACGCCGCAGTACTGGCCGCAGAAGAGGTGGAACGTGCCCGTCCGGTTCGCCTTGAACCAGTAGGTCGTGTAGCGCGACGGGAGAACGTCCACGTGGATCCGGAACGCGGGCACGAAGAAGTCGTGGATGACGTCCTCGGAGATCATCTTCAGCCGCACGGCCCGGCCGACCGGAACGTGAAGCTCGTTGATCTCGCGGCGGCCGGAGGGATGCTGGATCTTCCACATCCATTGTTTGCCGATGACGTGGACGTCCAGCGAGTCGCGCGGGGGGTGATAGATGTAAAAATAAACCCTGGCGCCCCAGAAGAAGATGAAAAGGGCGATAACCAGAGGGATGAACGTCCAAAGCAGCTCAAGGCGCATGTCGGTGGCCAGGAGCGAAGGTGGAATTGCGGAGCGGCGGCGATACTTGGCCGCGAAATAGACGATGAGGGCAAAAATCAGCAGCGAGAAGAAGCTGGTGACACTGCAAAGGAAGATGTAGAGCGCATCAACCTGATGCGACGCGGTGGAGGCCTGCTCGGGAAATAGGCGGAATTGGTTCATGGGGAATTTGCGATTTGCGATTTGCGATTTGCGATTTGTAGAGTTGAGTTGGCGCGGTTCTTCCTTCTTTCGCGGCGCAGCGATATGAAAATGAACGTGCCCAGGGCTGTGAAGGTAAGGATTCCGCCGATGCGGACGGCGCGGATGATGGCCAGGCCGTAGCGGCCGGTGCGGGGATCGTATTGGTAGCAGAGGAGGAGGAGCTGGTCGGTCTTGGTGCCGATTTTGTTGCCCGAGGCTTCGATCAAACCGAGCCGCAAATCCTTTGAGGAATATTCCAGGCCGTAAAAATAGCGGGAGAGCCGGCCATCGGGGGTGAGCAGCATGATGGCGCTGGCATGCCCGAACTGATCGGTTTTGGGGTCATAGAAAAAGCGGAAACCGCAGGATTGGGCGAGGGTGGCGATGGATTGCTCGTCGCCGGTGAGAAAGTGCCAGCCATTTTCCGCGCCGGGCCGGCCGTATTCCTTTGCATAAGCGCGTTTCTTGGCGGCCGCGAGCTGGGGAGTTTCGCGCGGGTCGAAGCTGACGGTGATGACGTCAAAATCCCTGCCCATTTCCAGCTTCAGCGGCTTGAACGCGGCGCTCATGCTGTTGAGCGTCATGGTGCAGAGCATCGGGCAGCGATAATAAACCAGGGCGAGGACGGCCGGTTTTTGGCCGAGATAATCCTTGAGCTGCACCTGCCGGCCGGTTTCGTCGCGGAAGGTCAGATCCAGGGGAATCTGGGAATTGAGCTTCTGATCGATGCCGATTTTTTGAATGGCTTCGGTTGAGGAGCCGGGCGGAGGGGGAACTTGCGCGTACACCGTGACGGTCGCCGCGAGCGATGCCAATGGGACGAGCAGCGAGATTATGGAGCGAGCTCTCATCTTGATTTTTGTGTCGTCGCCTTCATCTGCCGCTCGGCCATGATTTGCATCGCCCGGTCGATGGGAATTCGCACGAATCCCGCCTCCTCGCCTTTCCCATAACTATTCAGCCGCTGCTCGGATTCGCGGCGGAGCTGTTCCATGTCCTCGCGGGGCACCTGGCGATGAAATGTGGGAATTCCCTGCACGCGCGGCTCGGGCGCGCTGGGGCCGGCGGTTCGAACTTCGGAATGGACCACGTCCTGATCCGGATACACCGCCGTTCGCTTGTAAATATTGAAAAGCCACAACAGACCCAGCGGAATGGCAATGCCGCAGAGGAGGAAGATGATTCCGGCGATGCGCAGCGGGCGCGTATCGATGTCCGATGGCTCGTGGCGAGCGGAGCCATCGCCGGCCGGAGGATGGATGGTTTCTTCATGCATGACTTGCCACCCCCAATAGCCGCGGATCATTGACGGGCACCAATGCGGTGCGGCGAAGCTGATAAATGAACCACCAGATCCAGATTCCGCCGATGCCGACGACGGCGGCGATGTCGAGCCAATGCACGATCGCAAAGGGCACGTCGTGCCCGCGGCCTTGCGCGTAGTGGGGGACGATGATCCAGAAAAGATCGACCAGACGCATTGCCACGATGCCCAGGCCGACGTAGGCGAGGATTTTGGGAGTGCGCTTGGTGCGGCGATTGAGCAGGAGAATGAACGGGATGAAAAAATGGAAGATGATCAGCAGCAGCCCCACGACCTGCCAGCCGCGCTGGGTGCGATAGATGTAGAAGGGCGTTTCCTCGGCGATGTTGCCGGACCAGATGATCAGGAACTGGGAGAACTGCATGTAGGCCCAGAGCATGGTGAAAGCGAGGAGCAGATTTCCCAGATCATGGAAATGATCGGCGGTGACGATGGATGAAAGCGGTGGGCGGGTGGAGAGCAGGGCGAGCAGGGCGGTCATCAATGCGATTGAGCCAAGGGCCTGGCCGACGATGAAAAGCAGGCCGAAGATCGTGGAATACCAGTGCGGATCGAGCGACATGACCCAGTCGATGGCGGCGAAAGTCATGGTGAGGCAATAGATGAGCAGGCCGGCGCTGCTGGCCACCCGGAAGCGGCGAATGAGACCGGGATCGGCAGCGCGGTCTTCGCGGTTGGACCAGAGGCTGAGGAAGAAAACCAGGCCGATCCAGAGGGCAAAATAAAAGATCGTACGGAGAATGAAGAAGGAACTGGTGAGGTAATGGGCGCGGAGGGCTGGTGTCCCCTGGCCGTGGGCGGCGGGATCGCTGACCCAGATGTACAGTTTCCCAAGTCCGAAGAAGAGCGGGATGAAAAGCACCGCCATGAGCGGAAGTGTGCGCGCGGCCGTTTCCAGCAACCTGCGCAGCACCAGTCCCCAGCCGCCGCCGGTCAAGTGCTGGAGCATCAGTACGGCGAAGGAGCCCAGTGGAATGCCGAGCCAGAAGAGATACGCGAGGAGATAAGAGCGGAAGAACTGCTGACTATTGATGAGCAGGCCGATGATGCACGCCAGAACCCCCACGCCGCCGGCGATGAGCGCGGGGCGCTGAATGCGTTCGAGCAGAGGATGCAGGGGCTGGTTCTCGCTCATTGCTTCAGTTTCTGCACTTCCTGCTGATCCGCCGGTGGAAGCGCCTTGGGGTCCGCGTGCTGACTGAATTGCAGCGCGCGGATATAGGCCGCGATCCGCCAGCGGTCGTCCATGTTCACGCGATCGGAATAACTGTACATCGCGCCAAAGCCGTTGGTGACGACCTGCACGATGTGCCCGGGCGGCACCTGTCGCAGGCGCTCGATGTGAAACGAAGGAGGTTTGGTGAATCCGCGACGAACCACCATCCCATCGCCATCGCCGACATAGCCGTGGCAGACCGAGCAGTAAATGTTGTAGCGCTCCCGGCCACGGGCAAGATCCTTGCCGCCTATGGCAAACGGAAACTCGTTGCCAATCGGCCCGGGGAACTGGGCATCGCGCGACACAGCGCCTTCCGGAATCGGCCGGGCGGAGCTGCCGTCAGCAAAGAATTTCACCGGCTCGTAAGGCTTAACGCGTCCCTGGTTGGTCATGCTGCCATCATCACATGACAGGCCGAGGATCATGCAGCAGAGCGCGATCGAAATTGGAACGGTTCTGTTCATGCTGCGGCCGATGCCGGTTCCGGCAACACCGGCACCTCGTAGATGGCCTTGGGGTTCAATGTTTCGAGGAATCGCCGGGTCTCGAGAAGGTCGAATTTTGGATCGCGGCGCTGGAGGGAGAGGAAAAATTTGGTGCGCGAGGCGAGCTCAAAGCGCGGGATGTTGAAGAGAGGGTGATAGGGCTGGGGGAGGCCGTTGAGGGCCAGCATCCCGAGCACGGCGGCGAGGCCGGCGCAGAGGATGGTCAGTTCAAAAGTGATGACGATGAAGGCCGGCCAGGAGTTAAGCGGGCGGCCGCCGATGTTGATGGGGTAATCGACCACGGCGGCGTACCACTGCATGAAGAAGCCGCCCAGTGCGCCGATGATTCCTCCGGCGAGGACGATCATAGGCAGTTTGGTCTGATGGAAGCCGAGGGCGGCGGTCAGGCCGTGAACCGGGAACGGACTGTACGCCTCCATGCGAGTGTAACCGGCCTCGCGAGCTGCGCGGGCGGCCTGGAGGAGTTGATCGGCCTCGTCGAATTCGGCCAGCAGGCCGTAGATTCGGCGGTCGCTACTCACGATCGCCTCCTTCCGCCTGATGGTGGGTTTTGGCGACCAGCTCGCGCATTTCGAACGCGGAGATCATGGGGAGGAAGCGGATGAAGAGGAAGAGGAGGGAGACAAAGAGGCCGATGGTGCCGATGAAGAGGCCCCAATCCCAGCGGGTGGGCCAATATTCCTGCCACTTAGATTGCATGAAGCTTCGGCTGAGGCTGGAGACGATGATCACGAAGCGCTCGAGCCACATGCCGATGTTGATGATGATGGACATCACGAAGAGCA
>JBGPEF010000487.1:0-4490 GCA_041482675.1 Tepidisphaeraceae bacterium
ATCAAGCGCATTCTCAAGATCGGCATCCCCAGTGGCATGGAATGGGTTCTCACCTGGGTCGCCAACTTCGCCATGATCATCATCCTCAACCAGATCGACCCCACCAACGCCATGCCCGCCGCCCATCACAACGCCGTTCGCCTCGAAGCCATGAGCTATCTCAGCGGCTTCGCCATCGCCACCGCCGCCGCCACCCTGGTCGGCCAAAGCCTCGGCATGCGCAATCCCCTCCGCGCCACCCGCAGCGCCTATCTCGCCTACGCCCTGGGCGGCGGAATCATGACCTTCTTCGGCATCATCTTCATTCTCTTCGGCAAATACCTGGCCTCCTGGATGGCCGCCGATCCCCACATCGCCGACCTCACCGCCCGCTGTCTCTTCATCACCGGTTTCATCCAATCCTTTTTCGCCGCCGCCATCGTCTTCGGCGGCGCACTCCGCGGCGCTGGCGACACCATGGCCGTCATGTTCATCAACCTTGCCAGCATCCTCCTCATCCGCTTCCTGGGCGTCATGATCGTCGGCTTCTACCTCCGCCTGGGCCTGGGCGCAATCTGGCTCATCCTCTGCACCGACCTCCTCTGCCGCGGCGCCCTCATGTACCTCCGCTTCCTCCACGGCGGCTGGCGCACTGTGCAAGTTTGACTCTTCTGAATTCTGAATTCTGAATTCTCCCACCCTATAATCCACACCCCATGAACCTCTCCCCCATCGACCTCCACCCCCTCGCCGCCGAAATCAAATCCCACGGCCGCCATCTCGGCTTCGACCTCATCGGCATCGCCTCCGCCGACCCTTCCCACTACCGCGACTATTTCCGCCAATGGCTCGACGATGGCCAGGCCGGCTCCATGGCCTACCTGAAAAATCGTTTCGCCGAGCGCACCGATCCCGCCACGTATCTCCCTGGCGCACGCTCCGTCATCTGCGTCGCCATGAACTACCACGTCCCTCTACAGGATCTCCCGCCCGACCAGCAACCCCATCACGCCCGCATCGCCCGCTACGCCCTCGGCGATGACTACCACGCGCTGATTAAAAATCGCCTGCATCAACTCGCCGACCACCTCTGCCAACTCGCCCCCGAATCCCAAACCCGCGCCGCCGTCGATACCGCCCCCGTCATGGAAAAAGAACTCTCCGCCCGTGCCGGCCTCGGCTGGCTCGGCAAAAACACCTGCATCATCAACGAAAACATCGGCTCCTGGATTCTCCTCGGCGAAATCATCACCACCCTCCCCCTTCCCCCCGACCAACCCGCCGTCGATCGTTGCGGCACCTGCACCCGCTGCATCGATGCCTGCCCCACCCACGCCATCACCGCCCCCTATCAGCTCGACGCCCGCCGCTGCATCTCCTATCTCACCATCGAAAACCGCACCCCCCTCGACTCTTCCCTCGCCCCACAGCTCCATCACTGGCTCTACGGCTGCGACATCTGCCAGGATGTCTGCCCCTGGAACAATCGCGCCCCCGATTCGGCTGAATCAGCCCTCCAGCCCCGCTTCCCCACCGGCACCATCGACCTCCGCCAGCTCCTCGAATGGAATCACGACGATTATCGCACCACCCTCCGCAACTCCGCCATGAAGCGCGTCAAGCTCCCCATCCTTCAGCACAACGCCCGCCTCCTTGTGGAATCGGCCGCATCCCGCGGTTAAAACCCTCCGCATGAAAATCACACCTCAGCTGTTAGCGCTTCTGGCGATCGCGTTCGTCGCGGCCTCGTGTAAATCGACCACCAACTACAACTCATCTGGAGGTAAATCGGCATCACCCGGCCAGGTTGAACACGTCGTCCTGGTCTGGATGAAAGATCCAACCGATTCGGCCGCGCGAGCGAAGATCATCGCGGCTACGAAGACATTCAAACAAATCCCCGGCGTCATCGACGCCCGCGCCGGCCGGCCCGTGCCCAGCACGCGCCCGACGGTGGATTCGACCTTCGATGTCGGCATCGTGGTCACTTTCAAAGACCGCGCCGCTCTCGATGCTTATGGGCCGCATCCCATTCACGATAAGGCGGCCAAGGAGTTGATCGTTCCGGCGATGAAGTCGATCAAAGTGTACGACACCGAGCTGGAATAAAAAAAGGCGGCGCATAACGCGCCGCCTCTACGTTGGAAATTGGACTTATCCCCTTTTTAAAGGGGATAAGTCCAATTATTTACGGTGTTACCCAACCTGAATCTTCCTCGGCTTGGTCTCCTCTCGCTTATTGAGCGTGATGCTCAGCACCCCATCGTTCAGCTTCGCATCCACCTTCTTCTCATCCACCGTCGGCGGAAGCGTGAAGCTGCGGAGGAATCGCTGATATCGCCGCTCATTGAGCAGATAGTCCCCCTTCTTCTCCTCGGTCTCCTTGTGCTCGGCCGAGATCGTCAGCGTCTGGTTCTCCAGGGTAATATCCACCTCTTCCTTCTTGAACCCCGGCAGCTCAGCCTCTACATAAATGTGATCGGCATCCTCGCGAACATCCACTCCAAACGGCGCCCAGCCCATCGTGCCCCCATCGCCGCCGCCGAAGAGGCGATTCAGTGCCGTATCAAACTCGCGATGAAACGCCTCGACCGGATCACCGTTCCTCTGCCTGACAACACGAATCGGTAACATGATAAATCTCCTTTCTTTCAACACCATTGGCCTTACCACGCCATACCTATTTCAAACCCCATGCCAGCGCCTTCACCCGCATAAGCCATTGATTTCGCTATTCTTATCGATACGGCCGCCCCCGCTTTCCGCCTGCCATTTTTGCAGCCGGTGCCTTCATGGCAGCTAACCCAAAACTCCTCTCCATCATCGGACCCACCGCCTCCGGCAAATCCGATCTGGCCCTCGTCCTCGCCCGCCAGACCAGCGCCCAAATCCTCAGCGCTGATTCCATGCAGGTCTACCGCGGCATGGACATCGGCACCGCCAAACCCACTCCAGCTCAGCGCGCGACCGTCATCCACCATCTCATCGACATCGTCAACCCCACCGAATCTTTCACCGTCGCCAAATTCGTCGAGCTCGCCGACGCCATCATCGCCATGGCCAAATCTCCCCTCATCATCGCCGGCGGCACTCCCCTCTATTACAAATCGCTCTTCGAAGGCCTCTTCGACGGCCCCCCGGCCGACGAATCCATCCGCCAGCGCCTGCGCACCGCCGATCCCGCCGACCTCCACGCCCGCCTCGCCGCCGTCGATCCGCAGGCCGCCGCCCGCATCCATCTCAACGACCACAAGCGCCTCATCCGCGCCTTGGAAGTTTATGAGCTCACCGGCCGCCCCATCTCCTCCTTCCAAACCGACTGGGAATCCGGCCACACGCGCCACCCCGCCACCTGGGTCGGCCTCTCCTGGGACCGCGAAGCCCTCAACCGCCGCATCAACGCCCGCGTCAAATCCATGATCGAATCCGGCTGGCTCGACGAGACCCGCTCTCTCCTCCAGCACCACGGCCAACTTTCCCCCACCGCCTCCGAAGCCACCGGCTACCGCGAGCTGATCGACCACCTCGCCGGCCGCCTTTCTCTCGACGATGCCATCGAGCAAATCAAAATCGCCACCCGCCAACTCGCCCGCCGCCAGATGAAATGGCTCAAGCGCTTCCCCAACGTCCATTGGATCCCCGGCGATGCCCCTCTCGAATCTCAAGTAACCGAAGTGCTGGCCCGCTGGCCCTGACACGTGTATCTTCCGCATCTTCGTAGGGTGGGCACTGCCCACTTCCGCCGCAACGGTGGGCCATGCCCACCCTACAGGAGTTCCCGAATGAAAATCGCAGTAATGCCCGGAGATGGCGTCGGAAAAGAAGTAATCGCCGAGGGCCTCAAACTCCTCGCCATCGCCGCCCGCAAATTCGGCTTCAAATACGACACCACCCACTACCCCTTCTCCGGCGAATATTACCTCCAGACCAAAATCACCCTCCCCGACTCCGCCCTCAAGGAATTGGCCGCCCACGATGCGATTCTCTTCGGCGCAGTCGGCGTCGATCCCCGCGGCTCCGCCCAAATCCCCCAGGGAATTCTCGAAACCGAAATTCTCCTCAAGATGCGCTTCGAGCTCGACCAGTACATCAACCTCCGCCCCACCCGCCTGCTCCCCGGCGTCCCCACACCCCTCAAAAACGCCGGCCCCGACGACATCAACATGATCATCGTCCGCGAGAACACCGAAGGCCTCTATTGCCAGAACGGCGGCTTCCTCTACAAGGATACTCCCCACGAAGTTGCCAACCAGATCGAAGTCACCACCCGCCACGGCGTCGAGCGCTGCATCCGCTACGCTTTCGAATACGCCAAGCAATCTGGCCGAAAAAAAGTCACCCTCGTCGCCAAAACCAACGTCCTCCGCTTCGCCCACAACCTCTGGCTCCGTGCCTTCGAGGCCGTCAAAGCCGATTACAAAACAATCGAAACCGACTATCACCACGTTGACGCCTGCACCATGTACATGGTCACCAAGCCCAAAATTTACGACGTCATCGTCACCACCAAC
>JBGPEF010000488.1:0-4486 GCA_041482675.1 Tepidisphaeraceae bacterium
CATTACCGACCTGGGCGCGGCCATTCAGGGCGGCATGGGGATGGCCGCCAGCGCCAATCTCAACCCCACCCGCCAGGCCGCCAGCATGTTCGAGCCCGTCCACGGCTCCGCCCCCGACATCGCCGGCAAAAATTTCGCCAACCCCATCGCCACCTTCCTCTCCGTCGCCATGATGCTCGAATTCCTCAACCAGCGCGCGGCCGCCGACGCCATCAACAAAGCCTGCCGCGAAATCGTCGCCGACCCCAAAAACCACACCCGCGACCTCGGCGGAACCGCCACCACCACCCAGGTCGGCGAAGCCGTCGGCGCAAAACTCGGCTGAAATCGTCTGCGATTCCTCCCGGTATTGCCTTTCCCCCTCTCCCGGTATTCCGGGAGAGGGCTGGGGTGAGGGCTTTGTTCAAAACCCGGTAGATCGCCTAGAATCAGCACAGTATGCCAGAACGAATCATCATCATCGGATCGGGACCCGCCGCCTGGACCTGCGCCATCTACGCCGGCCGGGCCAATCTCAAACCCATCGTTTACGAAGGCGCTATCACCGAGGAAAACCGCCTCTCCGGCACTCTCCCCCTCGGCCAGCTCAACCTCACCACCGAGGTCGAGAACTATCCCGGCTTCCCCCACGGCATCAAAGGCCCTGAGCTAATGATGGCCATGCGCGAACAGGCCGTGAATCTCGCCGGCGCAAGCATCGTCACCGAGGACATCGTCAGCGTTGACCTCTCGCGCCGTCCCTTCGTCCTCAAGGACTCCGCCGACCGCACCCTCCACGCCCACTCCCTCGTCATCGCCACCGGCGCCAAGGCCAATTACCTCGGCCTCGAATCCGAAGAGCGCTTCAAGAATCTCGGCGTCTCCGCCTGCGCTGTTTGCGACGGCGCACTCCCGCGCTTCCGCAATCAACCCCTCATCGTCGTCGGCGGCGGCGACACCGCTGCCGAAGAGGGAAACTACCTCACCAAATTCGCCAGCAAGCTCCACCTGATCCATCGCCGGGATAAGCTCCGCGCTGCTCCAGTGATGGCCCAGCGAATCCTCCGCAATCCCAAGGTCGCCCCGCTCTGGAACTCCGTCATCCAGGAAGTGCTCGGCAACGACAAGCAAGGCATGACCGGCGTGCGCGTCAAAAACCTCGACACCCAAAAAGAGCACGTGATCGACGCCACCGGCATGTTCGTCGCCATCGGCCACACCCCCAACACCAAGTTCCTCAACAACCAGGTCAAGACCGATCCCCGCGGCTACATCATCCTCGCCGACCCCTGGCGCACCACCACCAGCGTCGAAGGCGTCTTCGCCGCCGGCGACGTCGCCGACGCCACCTATCGCCAGGCCATCACCGCCGCCGGAATGGGCTGCAAAGCCGCCCTCGATGCCGAACGCTGGCTGGCGGAAAAGGGAATCCACTAGGAATTTTCGATCTTCGATCTTCGATTTTCGATCTTCGATTGAGTTCCGTAGGGTGTGCTTCAGCACACCATCCTCCCTTTTCACTTCACCGTCTGCATCGCATACCGTCGCGCCGTCTCCAACGCATCATTCAACTTCGACGGATCCTTCCCACCCGCCTGCGCCATCTGCGGCCTTCCCCCGCCTCCGCCGCCCGCGACCTTCGCTGTCTCCCGCACCCAATCCCCCGCCTTCAATCCCCGCGCAATCAAATCATCGCTCACCGCCGCCACAAAACTCACCTTCTCCTCCACCACCGCCCCCAGCATGATCGCATGCGACCGCGCCTTCTTCTTCAGCGAGTCCATCGCCCCCCGCAACTGCTCATCGGTTGCGCCGGAGATTTCCCCCACGATCAATTTCCCCGCTCCCAGCGCCGCCGCCTCGGCCAGCAATTTTGCGGCCGCCGCTCCCGGATCAATCTTCGCCCCCACCCCGCCCGCCAGTTTCTTCTTCAGCGTCTTGATCTCCTCCTGAAGCGCTGCGATGCGCTTGGGCGCCTCATCCGCCGAGCTGCTCAGCGCCTGCGACACCCCCCGCAAATTCATCTCCATCTTGTGCACATATTCCACCGCCCCCCGCCCCGTCACACCCGTCAACCGTCGCACCCCCTTGCTCACATTCTCCTCCGAAATAATCTTCATGAACCCCGCCTCCCCCGTGTGCCGCAAATGCGTCCCGCCGCAAAACTCAATGCTGTTCTCCACGCTGACACCCCCGCGCGGATCATCCACCCCAATCGCGATCACCCGCACCGGATCGGGATATTTCTCCCCAAACACCGCCCTCACCCCCGCCAGTTTCTTCGCCTCATTCAGCGGCATCACCGTCGCGCTCACCGGCAAATCGCTGTAAATCTTCTCATTCACCAGCCGCTCCACCTGCATCATCTCCGCCGCCGTCACCGGCTTATCATGCGAAAAATCAAACCGCAATTTCTCCCCATCCACGAGCGAACCCTTCTGCTCAATATGCTCCCCCAAAACTTTCCGCAGCGCCCAATTCAGCAGATGCGTGGCCGTGTGATTCCGCATGATGTCGCTCCGCCGCGCATCCACCTTCACCAGCGCCCGCTGCCCCGCCTCGATCGATCCCTCAGAAACCGAACCCCAATGCAAAACATGCTCCCCCTTCCGCTCCGTAAACGTCACGTCGAATCGCCCGCTCGCGGTCTGTATCACCCCCACATCCGCCACCTGCCCCCCTTGCTCCGCATAAAACGTCGTCTGATCCAGCAGCAGCGCGGCCTCCTGCTCACCCTTCAAAACACCGCGATGCACCGCCTCGCTCCCCGCCACCCACCCCCAAATCGTCCCCTCCGTTGTCAGCCCCTGATACTTCAGCGCATCATCCGTCTTCTTAAATCCCCCCAGATCCACCGCCACTTCCATGTGCTGCTTCCGCCCCTCGCCGCTGGTGCGAATGTGCACATCCCACAGCCGGTTATATCCATCCATATCCACGCTCAACCCGCGCTCCTGCGCCAATTGAGTCGTCAAATCGATCGGAAAACCAAGCTCCTGATGCAGGTCAAAGGCCGGCTTGGCATCAATCATTCCCCCGCTGCCCGCCGCCGCCCGGGCTGCATCATCAAACACGCGCAACCCGCGCTCCACCGTCGCAAAAAAGTTCGCCTCCTCCTCCTTGATGATCCCCGACACCTTGTTCGGATCGCGCCGCAATTCCGGAAACGCATCCCCCATCTGCTGCGCCACCACCGGCACCAGCCGATACACAAACGGCTCGCGGAAATTCATCACCTGATACCCAAACCGCACCGCCCGCCGAATCACGCTCCGCACCACCGCATCCCGCTTCTTGTTCCCCGGCCGCGCCCCATCCGTAATCGCAAACGTGCTCATCCGCGCATGATCCGCGATCACCCGAAAAGCAATATCCACCGCATTATCCAGCCGACCCCCATATTTCTGCTTCGCCAAATCCGCGATCGCCTCCATCAGCGGCCGAAAAACATCCGTGTCATAATTGCTCCCCTTCTTCTGAATCACCGCGCAAACCCGCTCAAACCCCATCCCCGTATCCACGTGCTTTGCCGGCAACGGGCTCAGCCTCCCATCCGTCCCCCGATTAAACTGAATGAACACCAAATTCCAAATTTCCATCACCCGCGCATCCCCCGAATTCACCAGCAGCCCGCCCGATTTGTCCGGCGTCAGGTCGATATGAATCTCGCTGCACGGCCCGCACGGCCCACTCTCCCCCATCTCCCAGAAATTGTCTTTCTTATTTCCCAGGTGAACATGATTCGGATCGATATCCGTCACGCTGCGCCAAAGTTCCTGCGCCTCGCGGTCCGCCTCCAATCCCTCGGCCGCATCCCCCATGAAAACCGTCGAATGCAGCCGCGACTTATCCAGCCCCCACACATTGGTCAGCAGGTCCCACGCCCACTCGATCGCCTCGCGCTTGAAATAATCCCCAAAGCTCCAGTTCCCCAGCATCTCAAAAAACGTGTGGTGATAAGTGTCCTTCCCCACATCATCCAGGTCGTTGTGCTTCCCGCCCGCCCGGATGCACTTCTGGCTGTTGGCCGCCCGGTTGTAATCGCGCCGCTCCGACCCCAGAAAAATCGGCTTGAACTGATTCATCCCCGCATTGGTGAACAGCAGCGTAGGGTCGCCATGCGGCACCAGCGACGAGCTGCGCACGCGGCGGTGGCCCTTACCCTCAAAAAACTGCAAAAATTTCTCGCGTATCTCGTTGCCCGTCACGTGCCCCTCAGTTTGGCAAGGATTCAATCACCAGATTATCGCAGACGCGCCAGAGCCCCGCAACGAACCACCACGGGGCATGGCCTGCCGCATTCCACCCCGACCGAGAATCAAGCAAAAAGTCAGACATTTGTCATAACATAGCGCTTGCATGCTACATCGAATGGAGGGATTTCATGGGTGAGATGATTCAGTTCAAGCGACCGGACGGGAAGACCTGCCCTGGCTATCTGGCAACCCCCAAAACAGGGTCGGGCGCGCCCGGTTTTGTCTGCATCCAGGAGTGGTGGGGGCTCAAC
>JBGPEF010000489.1:0-4463 GCA_041482675.1 Tepidisphaeraceae bacterium
CCCCGCCCCTCCATCCGGACTGCCAATCCCACGCTTCGCAAGGTAATTGGCCGTCTGGCCCTTCGCCCTCTTCAATACCCCCTCTAATTCCTTGAAATTGATCGCCCGCCCCGCCCCCACCGTCTTCGTCAAAAACCCGTCAATCGCCTTCACATGCTCGATCGCCTGCTCCACCGCCGTCGCGTTCCCCTGCAGATACTCCAGCGGCGTATCCTCAAATGCCGCATCGATCGTCTTCATCTCGATCTTCGGGATCGCCGGATCGTCCGGCGCGGGAACCTCCCCGGTTGCAACCTCGATGTCCTTCAACCCGAATTTCCCCATCAACGGCGACATCGACAGCGGCATCTCCCGCAACCGCCGCCGAAAGTTCACCGGATCCGTAAGCGTCGAAATGATGTTCATCCGCAGCATCGGGTCGTTCCCATCCTCCGGATCCAGCTGCGGATAAAACTTGTCCCAGTATTTGTCCAGCATCCCCCGGATCAAACCTAATCCGTCGCGCAAACCCAACATCCCCTCTATCTTCACCGTCGCCACCAGCAGATGCATCGCCACCCGCAGGTCCTTCGTCCGCCCCAGCGCTTCTATGCACCGGTTCTTGATATCCTTCCAGTCCGGATCTTCGGCCGCAATGATCGTATCCCCCACCTGCTGCTCCGGTTTCCCGGCCGCAAGCTGCTCGATCTCCATCAGCGCTGGATCGTAGCTGAGGTCCGCCCCGACTGGACTCTCCCCATCCACCGGCGCCAACAACTTCTCAACGTCGATGATTGCCATTGCCCGAATCCCGCTGCACCCCGCTCTGCCGACCGACGCCCGGACGCCCGCACAACGCCTCGCCCTTTGGCCAACGTCAACCGCCACCGGCCCATCAGGACGGCGGAGAAACCGCCATCCCGGCGCGGCCGGCACTCCCGGCGCGCCGGGACTCCCGCCGCGCCCAAATGTCACTCGCCCGCTCCGCCTACCTCGTCGGCGTCGTCGCCGCCTTCACAGGCGCCTTCGCCGCCACCGGCCTCGCCGCCCCAACCCTGCGCGTAGGCGCCAGGATCGCCGCTTCCAACTTCTCAGGCTCGATCCCCTCAACGCCAAGGCTTTCCACCAGCACCTTGCGCGAAATTGCCGCTTCAACCGGCGTCAGCCCAAGGCCCTTCCTCGAGCCCACGTCGCCCACTGGCAGAATCTCATTGAACAGATTCCGTAGCTTGTTCATATGTTTCAGCGCTTCGCCCTGAGATGGGGTGCTCTCAACATATTCGCGGAAGGCCACCGGGTCAATACTCCCCGTCGTCTGGCCTGTCTTTGCGCGGTACGCCGTGACCGCCTCTTCAATCGCCTTCTTCATGGCGCTGATGTTCTCAACCCGCTTGCCATTCTTCAGGATCGGCCGGCCATATTCGTCCGTCTGGAAAAACGTCGAATAATACAGGTCGAGCACCCGCTTGGTGCCGTCCGACGACAGCCGGTTCTTGGTCACCTGATACTGCTCGCGCGGCACACTGGCGCCCGAGGCAATCTGGCCCGGTACGTCATTGTAAAGCACGACCCCTTCCAGGAATGCAATCAGGCTCGCCCGATCCAGGTCCCTCGCAAAGATGCCCAGGTTCCTCAGCTCCTGCGCCTGGCTCGACGCCACCGAGTTCTCAATTTCCGGCTGACGGCTCTCCTGCGGAGCAGCCCCCGCCAGCGTGGCCGCCGGATTTGTCGTCGTCGTGCCCGATGCCCTCAGGTCGAAGAACGCACCCGCCGGCACCGCCACACCGCCAATGTTCGTAGCCGTGAGATTCGACAACAGGTCAAACGTCACCGCCGCATCAAAGAACTGGTTGAGGAAGCCGCTGCTGTTCAACCCGCTGATGTTCGCCCCGTCGCTGGTCGCGAAACGCGGCTTGGGCCCGGCCGGATTGGCCAGCGCGATATCCGGCGAATTAAAGTTGATCGCCGATCCGGACACAAAGTCCACGCCCTGGTCCGCCTGCACCTGACCTGATGGGTCGGAGTTCTGGTCGAACGACGCCGTGTCGCCCGGCCCACGGTTGAGGATCTTGATATGGTTCGCCTTCACGTTGACGTCACCGATCGCCGTGATATCGCCAATCGTCGCCGTGTCGGCGTCGATCGACACACCGCCCAGCACCACCAGCTTCTCGTTGGACGTCATTGTAAAGTCGCCGGAGGTCTTGATCTTAAACGTGAAATTATCGTTCTTGATGGCCTTTCCATTCTTGTCGCGCGCCGCGATGACCAGCGTGCCGTTGAGCGGAATATCCGTCACCGCCCGCCCGCCTTCGTTGATGATCAGGTCGCCGATGTCGATGTTGTTGCCGCCCAGCGACGTGTGCGTATCACCCAGCTCAATCGTCGCCAGAGTCGTATCTCCATCCAGCGTGCTCAGCTTCAGCGTCTTGCCCGCGCCCGTGATCCGGCCAACCATGACGATGTCGCTGTTCGCTTCGCCCTGCGTCTTCACCGACACCGCGTTATTGAGCGCTACATTGCCCCTGAACTTGATCGCGCCCGGGCCATTGGTCAGGTAGTTGCTGTTGAGCGTAATCGTCTTGGCCTTGTAATCCTGGTCCACCGTCGATGACGCCGTGCCCGCCGTCGTCACATCGTGCAGCGACATCGCCGTCTTGGCCGTCGCCGTCACGATCGTCCCGGTCAGCGTTCCACCGGCGGTAATCGTCCCACCGCTGTAGGTCTGGCCCTGCGTTGTCGCCACTCCCGCCACCGTCACGCCACCGGTTGCCGACTTGGCATTCACCGTCGTCAACCCCGTCGCATTCCCGGCCACCGATACATCGCCGGCGCCCTGCGCATCCAAAATCAGCGGCCGCGTGCCGCCGCCCGCAATCGTGCTCGTGAACACAATGTCCGCCGTATTCGCCGTCCCACGATTCGTCACCGTCAGTCCGACGATGCCCGAGCTGTTGATCGTCACCGGCCCGGCGAAGCTAATCGCGCCACTCGAGTTGTTGGTATACGCCGCGTTTGTGGATATCGCCGTGCCCGTGTAGTTCTGCCCGCCGGTCGTCACCGCGTTCTGGAGCGACACGCTGTCGGCCGTGACCGTCAGCGATGCCAGCGGAGTCGTTCCGCCGACGTTCTGCGCCAGCGTCACATCGCCCAATCCCGCCGCCGTGATCGCCACGTTACTCGCCCCGTTCATCGTCCCATTCACGTTGATGTCATTGGCGTCCAGAGCACCCGTCGTGTTCAGCGTCACCGCGCCGGTCCCTGCTTGTACATTGCCGTCCAGCGTGATCGTCCCCGAGCCGGTAATGTGCTGTGTGCCGCTGCTCACCACGCCCACCGCGTTCACATTCTGCGCAGTGGCGTCGAAGCTGGTGATCGCCGTCGTCCCGCCCACGACGCCACTCAAAATGATGTCCCCGCTGCCGCCCGCCCCGGTCGTCAGCGTCAACGACTTATTCCCGTTGATCGTCCCGGTAAACGTGATGTCATCAGACTCATCCGTCCCCTGCGCCGTCACCGTCGTATCCGCCGTAAGGTTGGTAACTCCGCTATACGTCAGCAACCCGGCCGAGCTGATGTAGTTCCCGCCGATGATTATCCCGCCCGCTGCTCCCGTGCCGGTGGCCGTCACCTGCTGGTTATTCACCGTGCTCACCGAGTGCAACGTCACATCCTGCCCATTTGCAGTCAGGCTATCCAGCGGCGTCGTCCCGCCGATGTTTCCGCCCACGGAGATATCGCCCAAGCCCGACGCCGTCAGCGTCAACGCCTGGTTCCCATTGATCGTGCCCGAGAAGGTGATGTCGTTGGCATCGGTGCCACCCGTAACGCTCACCGTCGTCGGCGCTGCAAGGCTTACGTTGCCGTTAAAGCTGATCGCGCCGGTCGTACTGGTGGCGGCGTACGTCCCCTGAATCGAGGTCTCGCCCGAATCCGTGTACGTCTGGCTGTTTACCGTGCTGATGCTGTGCAGTACCATGTCCTTGCCCGTCAACGTCACCGAATCCGGCCGGCCCGTTCCGCCAACCACCCCCACAATCGTCACCTTCCCCGTCCCGGCATTCACAACCAGCGCCATCCCCGCAGCACTCTCATTGATCGTGCCGCCAAACAGCACATCGTTGCCTCCGGCCGATGTAGTCACCGTCACCGACGTATCCATCCTCACATTGCCGTTGAAGCTGATGTTCCCGCCCGTGCTCGTGTGATTTCCATTGAGCGCGATGATCCCATCGCCCGTAAAGCTCTGCACCCCGGTCGTGGTCACATTGTGCAGCGTGATGTCGTTGGCGCTTGCCGAAACCGACGTGATGTTGTTGATGTTGCCGTTGATCACCACATCGCCCAGCGTGCCCGTATCCAGCGTCAGCACGTGCGCCCCGCTCATGTCCCCGGTGAAGAGGATGTCATCCGTATCGCCGCTGCCGCCCGCCGTGACACTCACATCGCTCCCCAGCGCCACCCCGCCCGTCCCGCTGAAATCC
>JBGPEF010000490.1:0-4451 GCA_041482675.1 Tepidisphaeraceae bacterium
CGGCATCAATCCTCCAAAAGCACCGCCCGGATTTTAGCGGCCGAGGCGCAACCGGTCACGCGAACGAAAACGTCGTCCGCAGGTTGCTCACGAGACATCATCCGTGGCCGTGGCGGGATGGACACACGGCGGAGGGACCAGTGGAAGAAGAATCTGAAACCGCGTCCCTTTGCCGGGCGCGCTTTCGAGGTCGATGGTGCCGCCGTGGTCCTGGATGATGCCGTAGGAGATGGACCGGCCGAGGCCGGTGCCTTCGCCGGGGGGTTTGGTGGTGAAGAACGGATCGAAGATGCGGTCGCGGATGGCCGGGTCGATGCCGCTGCCGTTGTCGGCGACCTCGATCCTCACTTTCCCATCGATGGCCTCGGTGCTGACTTTGACCTGGCCGTGGTCGTTGCAGGCGTCGATGGCATTGGCAAGGAGGTTCATGACGACCTGGTTTATTTTGGCTGGATAGCAGGTGATTTTGGGGAGGGGGCCCAGGTCCATCTCGAGCTGAATCTGCTTCTTCTTGGCCCGGCCGCGGATGATGTTGACGGTGGATTCGATTCCTTCGTTCAGGTCGATCTCCAGCAGATCGCTTTCATCCAGTCGCGCAAAATCGCGCAGATCGCGCACAATCTGTTGAATCCGGCGAAGCCCATCGCGCGAGCGGGTGAGCAGCTCCTCCAGGTTGCTGAGGGTATAGGTCAGATCGATGTGCTCCTCCATTTCCTTGATCCAGCCCGCCAGCTCCTGATTGTGCGTGGCGATTAACTCCTGGGCCTGTCGATAGAGCATCAGCAGATCCCTCAGCGCCGCAACGTCGCGCTGGAGGACGGCAACGTTGTTGTTCACGAAGGAAAGCGGATTGTTTATCTCGTGGGCGACGCCGGCGACCATCTGGCCGAGGCCGGCGAGTTTTTCGGTCTGGACGAGGGCGCTTTGAGCGGTTTTTAATTTTTCGATGGCCTGGCGCTCGGAGTTGACGGCTTCGGTCAGAAGCCGATTGGTCTGCTGAAGAACGGCCTCGGAATGCTTTCTGTCGGTGACATCCCAGAAAATGCCCTGGATGCCAATCGCCCGGCCGTCAGCGTCGTAGATGGGGACTTTCATCACCTGCACGTAGAGCTTTTTCCCGTCGGGGGTAATGTGCTCCTCGACCGTCTCGAACAATTTGCCGGCGGCGATGACAGCCGCATCATCTCGGCGATAGCGCTCGGCCAGTTCGGTCGGGAAAAAGTCAAAATCAGTTTTGCCTTGAAGTTTCTCCAGCGTCAATCCCAGCTCGGCGCAGAATCGCTTGTTGCCGAAGGTAAACCGCCCTTCCATATCTTTGCGCAAGATATTCTGGGGAAGACTTTCCACCAGCGAGTGATAAAACGCCTGCGAGTGCTTCAGCGCCTCTTCGGCCGCCATGCGATGCTGCTCGGCCTTATGGACGGAGCGCACGCTCATCCAGATGAGCACGATGAAGACCAGCATCGTGGACATGGCCATCAGAGAAACGCCGAATTCGGTCTGGTAAATCTCGGCCTGCTCACCCTTCAGACGCAGATACCCCAGGATCAGGGGCACGATGATGGCCGCCGGCAGCAGGCGCCGGGCGGTGCGTCCCCCAAGCGTAGAGCTGAGAAACGTGGCCATCGGCTCGTATTGCGGGCGAGCGAACAGGATCCCGGCGCACACACCCAGGAAGCAGATGGCGGTGGGCAGGGCCATCGGAATGTATTGGCCCACGGCGGAGAGTGAGGGGACGGGGTAGATATAGCCGCTGATGCCCAGCATGGCGACGAAGGCGGCGATGATGCTGAGCCACACGGCCGCGCGCCGGCCAGTGCGACTGCGCATGTCGATGCTCGCCAAAGCCAGGCCGACGAAGATGAAGTTGATGGCGGTATTGGGCGCCATGCGGTTGTTGCCGATCCTGCTGGCGAAGAAGAGCTGATCGATCCCGCGTCCCCAGCCCATCAGATAGACCAGCTCGCGCTGTATCCCGATTAAGACGATCAGAAGCGCCAGTGTCTGCGCGACAGCGCGGATGCGCCAGCCGCGGCCGGCTGAAGTGGAGATGATCAGCCAAAGGGCCAGGGCGGCCAGATGAAAGGCAATGGCCGACAGCGGGTTCATACTCACGCGCCCGCGGACCATCGAGCGCAGTGTCTCCACGTCGATCACCCAGCCCAGCAGTGCAACGGTGGCCAGGGCCGCCGTGAGCAGCGCGCAGATGCGGGCGACCGAGTGGGCGCGCGAATCGGATACGCCCGGAAGCTGGAATTCAGCGACGGCTGGTGCGGCTGCGTCGATCGAAGCCATAGGTCACCGCCTCTGGGCGGCCGCCGGCGAATGCGCATTGTGCGCGGGGAGCAGGATCGTAAAGCAGGTGCCCTTGCCCACCTCGCTGCTCACGTCGATGGTGCCTCCATGCATTTCCACAAACGCCTTGACCACGCTCAGCCCCAGCCCAATGCCCTTGCGGCCATATTCAAAGTGGCCAGATGAATGATGTGAGACGTCAAAACCCGTAAAGAACGGTTCAAAGAGTTGTTTCTGACAGGAAGGTTCGATGCCGATGCCGGTATCGGTTACGGAGACGGTGGCGCTGCCATCTTCGCCGCGCGATGCGGCAAGCCTGACCTTTCCGCTATCCGGCGTGAATTTAACGGCGTTGAGAAGCAGGTGATTGATGCAGTCACGGATCTTCAAATCATCCAGTTCCATCGTCCCTAGGTTGGCCGCAACATCCAGCTCCAGCGTCTGCTTGCGCAGCTCGATGAACGGCTTGACATCATCCACCGATTGCCGCAGCAGCCCGGCCAGATCCACATTCTTACGTTCCAGCGGTCGATCAAATTGTTTGGTCTCCAGCATGGTCACCAGCTGATTGACCAGCGTCTGCAACCGTTGCCCCGCCTGATCGATTCGCTTCAGCCAGTCCTTCAGCGGCTCCCCCAGCGACTGCACCCGCAGCGAAAGCCCCACCAGCCCCGAAAGAATCGTCAACGGCGTCCGCAATTCATGACTGGCCACTTCGATAAACGCCTGCTTCAGCGCATTGGCCCGTTCCAGCTCCTCATTTTTCGTCTGAAGCTGCATCAGAAGCTGCTGCCGCTCCGCCAGGAGATCATGGCGCTCACACGCCTCCCGGATCACCGTCTGTAGCTCATCCGGATCCCACGGCTTGGTGATATAGCGATAAACACTCCCCTGATTGATCGCATCGATCACCGCGCGAATGTCCGCATACCCGGTAAACAGCAGCCTGATCGAATCCGGATGCTGCTCGCGCACCCGGTGCAGAAATTCCACACCGCTCATCTCCGGCATCCGCTGATCGGTCATCACCACATCGACGGCTTCTTTATTCAGGATCACCAGCGCATCGCTGGCCCGCGTCGTCCCCAGCACCTTGTAGTCCAGGCGCAACAAATCCTGCACGCTCTTCACCACGTCCGGCTCATCATCCACGATGAGGATCGTGTGCCGGCGATTGTGCGGCCGATTGGTTACGGCTGTCGGCCGCTCTGCCGTCGCCGTTCCAGATCTTCTTTCAGATAGGTCTTGAATGTCGGCAAACCTCCTTCACCCCACGCGGCCTCGATGCTCTGCGCCAACTTCTGATTCTGATCCATCAGCTCCCGAAATGCTCCAAAATCCTTCGATCCCTGCGCCGGACAGATGTGCCGGTCATGCGAATCCGCCCGAAACAGGTAACCCCCCTCATCCGGCCGCCGGTCGATCGACAGCTTCATGTGCGGATAAAACCGATTTCCCAGCCGCAGGCTGTATTTCCTTGTCGCCTCCTTCGAATCCCTCTCAAACACCACGCTCGCAAAGAAGTCTCCATTTTCCCCTGCCGCACGAAGAGTTTCCAGCCTCTCCGCCACCACCCTCGGCGGCGCTGAACCTGCATAAGCGCACCCCAGGTATGCGTCGATCGCTTTCCAAACCTGCTGGGGATGAGGCAGATCGGCGGCCATGCATCAATTCCGCCGGCCCGTCCGCCGCATCAATGATTTGCAGCAGCCAGCCACGCGGTCCTGATATATAATACCCGCAAGAGGACAACGAAGGACCGTGGAAATGGGCATACACAGAGATGTCCTGGTCGTCGAGGATGACCGGGAAATCAACGAGCTGGTCGGCGCTTACGTTCAGATCGCCGGCTTCGAGTACCGCTCCGCCCTCGACGGCGCCAGCGCCCTCGCCGAAGCCCGCCAACGCCAGCCCAGCCTGATCGTCCTCGATCTGATGCTCCCCGACACCGACGGCTTCGAAGTCTGCCGCAAACTCAAGCAGGAAAAGCACACCTCCGGCATCCCCATCGTCATGCTCACCGCCCTCAGCGACGAAGAACACCACCGCAAAGGCCGCGAATGCGGCGCAGCCGACTACCTCACCAAACCCTTCGACCCCGATGTGCTGATGGCCGCCATTAAAGACAACGCTTCAGGCAATGGGCACTAACTCAG
>JBGPEF010000491.1:0-4447 GCA_041482675.1 Tepidisphaeraceae bacterium
ATCACTTCCAGCCGGCGCCGTTCATTCAAACTCATTGTCAGTGTTCCCATTCACCTGCTTTACCCGCAGGTTCGGGGTGACACTTCTATTGCAACCGCAGGGTGACAGTTCTATTTACCTTTAACAGTCGGCCGGATCGATCAATGCGGCGTGCGGTTGATCAGGTATCGGGTGCTCATCATCGGGTCGTGCGGGTTGATGTGCGCGGCTTTTTGCTGCTGGGTCAGGTTTTTATTGAGGCTCCCACACCCCAGCATCATCGAGCACAATAAAGCGGCCGCCAGAAGGAGTGAAATTCTCATTGTCTCCCGA
This sequence comes from Tepidisphaeraceae bacterium, assembly GCA_041482675.1. Taxonomy (GTDB): domain Bacteria; phylum Planctomycetota; class Phycisphaerae; order Tepidisphaerales; family Tepidisphaeraceae; genus JBGPEF01. Next base: position 313 of record JBGPEF010000491.1, read on the forward strand.
ATCCTACACCAACGGCCGCTTGGAGGGAAAGCAAAACTGGCCAAACGGGCGGAGCGCCGTCCATGGCACCGGAGCCCCGGATGTACGTCCGGGGTTTTATCGCCGTGCGCGAAATGATCAATCCGAGTCGGCCACGGTTGGAGCTGTGGTCGCCCCATCCGGCGGCACTTCGAGCGTCCAACTGGCTCCGGATTGCTCGTGGCTCGCCGTTACCCTCCCACCGGCGATGGAGAGCTTAAAAATATCCGCCTCGGAAGGAAATCCTGTATGTGACCACGGCCCGGCCGCGCGCTCGGGGAAAAGCTTGCGCCATTCAGCCACCTTAAAATCGCGATAGGTGCGAAAACTCTGATTGTTCTTGCGGCTGAAGCGCCATTCAAAACCCGTCGGCGATGGCCAAACCACCGCCAGACGAATGTCCTGCACCTGCTGCTGTTGCACCAGGCCAACCAGAAATATGAAATAAGTCTTCGGCCCGATCTGCCGATGCCCCAGCAGCACGCCGTTGATGTCGGTGGCGCTGGCTGGATCATTTTCGCTGATGACCGAAAAGCCCTTCCACGGCCCGGGCGAAGGCACGTCGCGCAGGACCGACGGGGCGCCATTGGCCTGGTCCCACACATACTGCTCGACGCTGCTCCTCCACGTGCGCAGCGAGATTTGCTGGCAGCCGGTTGCGCCAAACAGGATCAAAATGGCGATGGCGGCTGATCGTCTCATGGATTTTTCGCCGGCGGAATCTCGTTCTGAAGCACGCCCATCACTTCCAGGCGGTGATGGAGATTGGCCACGTCAAACGCAGTCTGGCTCTTGCGATTGCTGATCCTCCCATCCGCCCCGCGCGAAAGCAGCAGCCTCACCAACGGCCAATCTCCGGCCATCGCCGCCTCGTGCAACGGCGTCGATCCGGCCGCGTTCTGCACATTCATATCAACGCCCTTGTCGAGCAGGACTTTCGTCACCCCAGTCCTGCTTCGCCGGCAGGCCAGGTGCAGCGGCGTCGTGCCATAGGCATCTCGCGCTGCCGGATCAGCGCCGACCTTCAACAGCAGCACCACCGATTCCACCGACCCGCTGTTGGCCGCATCGTGCAGCGGCGTGCGGGCAAATTCATCGCGTGCGGAGGCGGAAGCTTTGTTCCCCAGTAGAATTTCCACCACCGCCGGATTCTTCTGCCCCGCCGCCAGGTGCAGCGGTGTGATCCCAAATTCATCCGGCGTATCGATTTTCGCCTTATGCGCCAGGAGCTTTTTGAGCATTTCCAAATTCCCCGCCGCCGCCGCCAGATGCACCGCCGATCGCCCCTGATGATCCAGCGCATCCGCATTGGCCCCTTTTTCGAGCAGCAGATCGACGATCTTGGCATTCAAATCCCGTGCGCAATAGTGCAGCGCCGTCTGCCCCCGAATATCCGCCGCATCCAACTTCGCGCCCTTGGAAATCAGCGCCGTCGCGATATTGGGATAAGCCAGCGCCCGATGCAGCACGGTTACGCCCCGATCATTGGCCACATTCACATCCGCCCCCGCTTCGATCAGCGCCCCCACCGCCTCCTCCCGCCCATCCCGCGCGGCCAGATGCAGCGGCGTGTTGCCCCACTCCGATGAATAATGCTCATTGGACCGCACCCGGATATTCACATCCGCCCCACGCCCCAGCAATCGCCGAATCGCTGCCACATCCCCCGCCGCGGCCGCGCGGTGCAGCGCCGAGTGCCCCGTCGGCCCGCGCGTCGCCACATCCTGCTCCTCGTTGAGCGGCCCAAAGCAGGTGTTGCTGATCGCCACCACGTGCTCCAGATCGCCTGCATGCCCGTAATCGTCGCCATAATACGTCGAGAGCACATCCTGCCAGTTGTCGAAATATTCCTTGCCGCGGCGATTGCCGTGAATGTCGCAATGCCGCTGGAGTATGCTCCCCGCATTCGCCTGCACATTCGCCCGCACGCCTCCGCGCAGCGTCCCGTCATAGACGCTGGGATTCAAAGACTCATCGAGATGCTCATCGAAGAAAACCGAGAAGAAATCCGAGTCGCGCTGCACGTGATCGTTCAGCCGCCAGTATTGCCCCTCGCGCACCAGCAGCGGCGGCCGCATCTCGCCCCTGATTCGCATCGGCTCGGTCAGGTTGCGATAGAACAGCATACCGACATAGTTGGCCACCAGATCCGCGTTCGAATAAGACCCCGCGGTCACAAGCCCGAGCAATCCTGCTTCCGAGAAGACGAAATCCCCCGTCCCCAGGTGCACCGCGTTCCGCCGCGATTCTTCTTCGGTTTTTCCCTCCCGCTTGGCCTCGCGCCAGGCGCGATAGTAATTGAGGCCCATGTCCGTGAAGTGCCCGATCTTGTCGGTGCCCATGTGGATACCGTAGGCCTTGAAGTCTGAGCTGTAGAAGAGCCGGATGAGCTGCCGCGGATCGAAGGGCAGGCCCGCGCCGCTGTAGATGTTGTTGCCCAGCGATTTGTGCGACACCACCATCCCCGGATAGCGCGCCCGCGCCTGATCCGACTGGAGCATGTGATCCAGCCCATCAATCACTTCCCCCGCCCAGGGGAACTGCCCATTCACCGCCAGCACCATGTGGTCCTGTGAGTAGAGACGCTCCAGCCGTTTCTCATCTCCGTCCGTCAGCGCCTGATGGATCCCGCTATTGGCCTTTTCCACCGTCCGCTCGAGCAGGTCATAGGCCCAGTGCGAGAAGACATCGCTCAGGTCGGCGAACTGCCGATACGGCGGGAGGATGAACTGGTCGGTCTCGTGCGCCAAAGCGCCCGATGAGAGCAGCAGGATGAGCGCGATCCCCGCGCATTTTCGACAAGCCATGGGGGGCAGTATAGGGGAGACCTTCGGAATCGGGCAGGGACAAAGACTCATGGGGCCAGGAGCGGCGCAATCGCCTTGTCATCAAATCGCCGGACCAGGCTCCCCCAGTGGCCGCCAGCGTTGCCCAGACTGTTGTAGTCCGGCTCGTAGCCGTGCTGCATCACCCGGGTTCGCAGGGTCGGATCGAGGTGATCGACATTGAAGCCGATCTTGCCGGCCGCGGCGGTGTGGACCGAGTCGTAAGTGCCAAAGGTCGAGGTCCGCCAGCCCAGCCAGAGCGTGTCGGCATCGCTGTGGAAGACGTGGAGGATACCTCTTATATGGCGGAGGGCGGGGCCGATGTCGTAGTTGGGCGAGACCGACGGCGCCAACAACACCACATTCTCCACATCCACTGGCTTATCCAGTCGCGCCAATGTCCCAAGGATCACCCCGCATCCCGCGCTGTGGCCCAGCAGCGTGAGCCGGCCGGATGGATAGCGGCCGCGCCAGCTCTTGAGCGCTTTGGCGAAGGACTTCTCGGCCTTGGCGTGGATGTCCGGGTCCTGGAGGTTCATCATGTAGAGCGGCAGGGGCAGGCCCCACTGGAAAGTTCGGACTGTGCGGGCGGGTTGATTTTCAGAAACACTTTCCCGCAGCGCGTTGTACCAAAACCCATCGCCAGCGCAGCCGGGGACGAGCACCACCAGGTTCTGGCCTTCCAGCGGCGCGTTGGATCGGCATCCGCCGGCCGCCGCTGCAATCAGGATGAGGATGAGGGGGAACAACTTGCGGATCATCGTGGCCGAATGAGCAGCTCTTCGATCACTGCTCGATCGGGCAGGGTGATGGCAAGCAAGGCGCATTCCGCGACGTCGTCGGGGGTGAGCATGCGCTTGCGGGCTTCGGCGGTGGGCGGAGTGGGGCGGCGTTCGAGGAGTGGGGTATCTATGTCACCTGGGTAAATTGCGCAAGCTCGGATGCCGCTTCCGCGTTCTTCGGCGTTGAGTGAGAGGGTGAGGCCGCGGACGGCGAACTTGGAGGCGACGTAGGCAGCGCCGGCTTTCATGCTGGGTTGAATCGCCGAGTCGGAGGCGATGTTGACGATGGTGCCGGATTGCTGCTTGCGCATGGCGGGGAGGAAGGCCTGGACGCAGAGGTAGGTGCCGGTGGTGTTGGTTTCCATGACCTGGCGGAAAGTTTTCAAGGAGAGATTGGCGAGGCTGCGATCGGGGGTGTTGATGCCGGCGGAATTGACCAGCGCGTGAACGGTTGCGAATTTTCCCAGAACGGCGGCGGCCATTTTTTCGACGGCGTCGGCGTCGGAGACG
>JBGPEF010000492.1:0-4406 GCA_041482675.1 Tepidisphaeraceae bacterium
GTTCCCCGGATCGCGCACGACATGAACGTTCCCGCCGGCAGGAAAGTTCAGTTCACCCGCTTCATCGACAGTTCCATCGGCATCATTGTCCAATCCATCGCTGCTCCCACTGGCGCCGGAAATCTGCGTGAAATTCGTGCCGCCGTCGGTGCTTCGCCATAGGCCGCCGCCGATGGTTCCGGCCAGCACGACCTGATTGGCCACTGAGGTGCCGATGGCCGTCGGCACGACAGCGAGAATCCTGCGGGTGCCAAGTTGAGCAGCGCCAACGATGGACCAGGTCGCGCCGGCGTCGGTGGTGCGGAGCAGCCCTATTGGGCCCCCAACGGTGCCGCCGGAGGCGAAGTTGCCGGTGCCGGCGTAGAGAACATTGGCATCCAGCGGGCTGAAGGCGATGGAGTTGATGCCCAGCGAAGGGAACAGATCGGTCAGGGGCGTCCAATTGCCACCGCCATCGGTGGTGCGCCAGATGCCGCCGCCCACCGTGCCGGCGTAGATGATGTTGGCGTCGGTGGGATGGGCCGCCAGGGAGTTGACAGCGCCGCTGACGGCATCGCCGGTGAGGGTGAAGTCCTGGCCGCCGCTGGCAGATGCCGGTCCCTGTTCCACCCAATCGGGGATGCCAACCACCGAAATCGACAGCAATCGCCGATCTTCCAGCGATTCACACCAACCCCGGATCGCCGAGACAAGTGCGCGCTTCGAGCGCGCCCGAGAGTTTTTGCGCAGCCGAGTCATGACCCTGTCCTCCTTCGCAAGACATCGCACGACCAGACAATTATTCAGATGTACAGCGTGTCGCCCTGTTTACAAATGCCCTTCCAATGGGCCCACGAACTGAAGTGAGTCAAAAAGGAAGCACCTCATATATGACCCGTATTCTCTGGATTGTCAAATTCTAGCCGCCCCCACGCCTCCCTGCCCCAGCCGCCCCCCTCTGCAATTCATTCGAAAATCGCAATTTCTAAACCGCAAATTACAATCCACCCCATGAAACCCATCCCGACCCTCTCCCTCCTCTTCCTCTTCCCCACCCTAACCCTCGCCCAACTCCCCCCTGGCCCCACCACCGCCGACTTCCCCATCTCCTTCTCCCCCGACGCCCCAAATCTCCTCTCCGCCTCCCACCTCCTCGAAAAACCCGCCGGCCAATTCGGCTCCATCACCGCCCACGACGGCCACTTCTTCTCCGGCGACAAACGCATCCGCTTCTGGGGCGTCAACTTCGCCTTCGGCGGCAACTTCCCCACTCACGACCAATCCGACAAACTCGCCCTCCGCCTCTCCAACTTCGGCATCAACGCCGTCCGCTTCCACCACATGGACATGATGCCCTACCCCGGCGGCATCTTCGCCGACCAGTCCCTCACCAATCTCTCCGAAGAAGCCCTCGACCGCCTCGACTACTTCATCGCCGCCCTGAAGAAACAAGGCGTCTACTCCAACCTCAACCTCCACGTCTCCCGCCAATACGCCCGCCCCCACAAATGGGAAAACGCCGACAAGCTCGAAAACTACGACAAGATCGTTGACATCTTCCACCCCGAATTGATCGAGGCCAACAAGAAATACGCCACCGACCTCCTCACCCACCTCAACAAATACACCAACACCCGCCTCGCCGACGAGCCGGCCATCTGCATGGTCGAAATCAACAACGAAGACACCCTCTTCTTCTGGGGCGGCGTCCAGAAACTCGCCACCCTCCCCGACCCCTACGCCAAAATCCTCCAGCAACAATGGAACGACTGGCTGGCGCGCCAATACCAATCCCGCGACAAGCTCCTAATTGCATGGGGTGAAAAATCGCTTACCGACGATGAGGATCCAACCAAATCCACCGTCGCCCGCGGCCTCCTCAGAGGCCAAACCGCCTCCCATCCCCGCTCCATCGATTGGTACCGCTTCCTCCAGGCCACCGACCAAAAATATTTCGGCCAGATGCACAACTTCCTCAGAAAACAGCTCGGCGTGAAATGCCCCATCACCGGCACCATCGCCCTCGGCCCACTGGGCGCTCTTTCCCAATCCCAAATGGATTTCGTCGATGCCCACGCCTACTGGGATCACCCCCGCTTCCCCCGCCGCCAGTGGGACATGAAGGACTGGGAAATCAAAAACACTCCCATGTCCTTCACCCCCGCCTCCGCCGCCCTCTGGGGCCTGGCCGCCTCCCGCGTCGCCGGCAAACCCTTCACCGTCACCGAATACAACCACGCCGCCCCCAACGAATATCAGGCCGAATGCATCCCCATGATCGCCAGTTTTGCCGCCATGCAGGACTGGGACGCCGTTTTCCTCTTCGCCTACACCCACAACAACAAGTACGAAAAACCCAAAATGGAATCCTTCTTCGACATCGAAGGCAACCCCCTCAAAATGCCCCTCATGCCCCTCGGTTCCCGCATCTTCCTCGGCAATCTCATTCAGCCATTACAGGATATAAAGCTGCTCAACCCAACCCTCGCCCAGATGCTCGCAACCGGCGCTGCTTCTCATTCCGATGTCTGGAGCTTCGTCCGCCGCCAGAACATCACCCGCGACGACTTTCTTAAATCCCGCTTCGCCCTCGCGTTTGATCCCCAGGCCAATCTGGCCCCCAGTCCCCCTCCCGGGCCGTCCGTTTTCTACACCGAGAGCGGCTTCATCATCCGCGACGAACAAGCGATCATCTTCACCGGCTTCCCCGAAAACAAAACCCTCGACCTCCCACCCCTCAAGCTCACCAACATCCAAAACCCCTTTATCTCCCTCATTCTCCTCTCCGACGATGGCAAACCCCTCCGCGAATCCTCCAGACTCCTCCTCTCCCTCGTCGGCCGCGGCGGCAACAAAGACATGACCTGGAACCCCCCGCGCAAATCCATCTCCGACAAATGGGGCAATGCCCCTCCCCAGATCGAGGTCATCTCCGCCCGCTTCACCCTCGACTCCACCCACCCCCATCAGGTCTTCGCCCTCGACCCCTCCGGCAAGCGGGCCGACCCCCCGCTGGCCAACCTCGGCGGCAATACCGCCAGTTTTCAGTTTGGAACCACCCCAACCCTGTGGTATGAAATTACTAGTTCAAAATAGTGCCGTCCGACCGTCCGCACTTATCGGACCAACATATGGGAGAACCTGTGGTTAAGTCATTCCGGGACTGGATGAAAGAAGGCGAAGAACTCTACTCCGTCGCCCTCCGCGAGTACCAAACCCTCCAGTCCCAGCTCGAGCAGCTCGAAACCCAGCTCTCGGCCAAAAAAGAAGAGCTCAACCAGATCGCCCAGGTCGTCGGCAAACCCCAGCTCGATTCCGACCTCGCCCGCATCGACCTCCCCCGCGCAGAAACCAGCCGCGCAGAAACCACCCGCTCCGATTCCAACCGCAAACCCGCCGTCCAAATTGTCGATAGGGAAACCCCCGGCTCAATACCAGCATCCCGCAACACCATCGCCCAAGCTCTCACCGGCCGCGGCTTGGGTCGTTAAACCGTCCGCTAAACCATGTGGGGCGGACATTCCTGTCCGCTTCCTGCCGGTAGGTCGGGCACTCTTGCCCGACACTCCGCCAGCCAACGGTGGGGCGGACATTCTTGTCCGCCTTCAATCGCCCGACACGCCCCCCCATTCACTAAGAAGGTGCCGTGGCCATCCGCCTCTCATCAAACAGCGGACCATCCTCCACCTGCACCTGCTCGGCCAGGAGAAGGGCGCGGGTCTGGTTATCCAGCCCAATCGGATGAAACTCGACCTCGTAAGCCGTCGTCGGCGCAAACCAGGTGCTGCGCACGACGCCAACATCGCCGCGATGCAAACTAAGCTCCGGGATGTCCGTGGTGAGTCTTACGAAATCGTCGATGTGAGGCTGTCGCATACAACGTCCTCCCTGAGCTTCAACATGCCTCGGTCGCGTATTACTGAAACAACACAATCAATCTAACGCGCGCCAACAGCCCACTTCAATAGCTATCCCCCCAAATGTATAAGATTAGCCTAAGATTTATCCGAATCTCATCGCCGCTACCCAATGCTCGGCAACACCACAGACTTCCGCAATCGTTTGCTCCGCTGGTACACCGCCAACCGCCGCGATTTACCCTGGCGCGTACACTGCAAAACACGCACGCCTGCACGCACGCCCGCCACCCCCGATCCCTACCACGTGCTCGTCAGCGAAGCCATGCTTCAGCAAACCCAGGTCGCCACCGTCATCCCCTATTTCCATCGCTTTCTGGCCGCCTTCCCCACGCTCCGCGACTTGGCCGCCGCGACCGAGCAGGAAGTCTTGCGCCTCTGGCAGGGATTGGGCTATTATTCCCGCGCCCGCAATCTCCGGGCAACCGCCAAAATCCTGGTCGACCAACACGCCGCCACCATCCCCTCCTCCGTCGAGGAACTCCTCAAACTCCCCGGCATCGGCCGCTA
>JBGPEF010000493.1:0-4401 GCA_041482675.1 Tepidisphaeraceae bacterium
CATGCGATTATCACCGTGATCTTCTCGCACACGATTTTGCCGGGGATCAAAAACCGGTTTGGCTGGGATCGCGAAGCGGCGGCCGATCTGGCGAGCCTCGGCAAGTGGGTGCTCATCTCCACAGCGCTCACGTTCGCGGCCAATCAATCGGACCGGCTGATTCTGGGCAAGCTGCTGAGACTCGATGTGCTGGGGGTGCTGATGGTGGCGTACACGCTCTATTCAATGCCGCGCGAGCTGGTGATGACGATCAGCGGGAGCATCATTTTCCCGGCGGCCAGCCGCAAGGCCTACCTGCCGCGCCACGAGCTGCGTGAGAAAATGCTCCGCAATCGCCGCCCGATTTTGCTCGGCCTGGCTGTCATGGTCGCGCTATTGGCCGTTGGCGGCGACTGGGCGGTGCACATTCTTTATGACAAGCGATATCAGGCGGCGGCATGGATTTTTCCGGTGCTGGTGCTGGGGCTGTGGCCGAGGTTTTTGGATGTGACTATCAACGATTCGCTGACGGCGATTCGAGCACTCCAGTACAACCCGCTGGGCAGCGTGCTTCGATTCATCGTCATCGGAGCGGGGTTGCCGCTGGCATTCCATTACTATGGATTGCCGGGAGCGGTCGTGGTGATCGCGCTGGGGGACGTGCCGAATTACCTGGCGACGCTTTATGGGCTCAAACGTCACGGGTTGCTCGGGATTGGGCAGGATGTGCTCGCGACGAGCGTGATGGTGCTGGTGGTTATCGTGGGCCTCGCGGCGCGATATGCATGTGGATGGGGCCTGCCATTCGACGCCATGCACCGCTGACCCGGTGGATTCCCGCATCGACTGATTATGCTACTGATCTGGATAACCCTCATCAGCGGATTGTTTTTCGCCCTGATTACGCTTGGGGCGATGGCTGGCGGGATGATCCTCTATCGGCCGGGGATATTCGCGGAGCCGCCGCGCGATGTGCTGATCCTGGCGGCGCATCAGGATGATTGTGTAATAATGGCCGGCGAGTACGCGATTATCGCTAAGGAAGCGGGGCGGCAGGTGCGGGTGGTTTACCTCACCAACGGAGATAGCGGAAATGTGGACTCCTCCAGCGAGCGGGCGCGAATCCGCAATCAGGAGGCGGCAGCCGCCTGGGGGAGCATCGGCGTAGCCGCAATCGAAAATCTGGGCCTGCCGGCGGCGTCGATCGTGGGGCCCACGAAGATCAACGGCCAACAGACGGCGGGTGCGATCGAGGCCATTGCCCAGATCATCCGTGCAGTGCCCGGCGGGACGGCGGTGTTCATTCCGGCGGCTGGGGAGACACACCCGGATCATCAGTTGTTACGCGAGATTTCGCTCCAGGCGCTGCGGAGCGTGCAACGGTCAGATTTGGCGATGTTCGAAGCGCCTGAATACAACCCTTATGTCTCGCTAGCGCGCATGCCGCTGAAGGCTCTGGAATACATTGCCAAGGGAATTCCCCGGGTAAGGCGCTGGGTGTGCGAAGTTCAGTTAAGACGTCTGCCGTCGGCCGGCTTCCCATCGGGAACACGGCCGTATGTGCTCCCGCCGGATTCCGATCGCCTGGAGCGCAAGCGGCGTTTGCTTTCTCAATTCGAGTCTGAAGGCGGCGAACGCCTGGTGCGGTTGTTTGGGAATCCGGACTTGTTCCGCAGGATCCACGATGTCGATCACGCCCTTCGGGAGCGCCCGCGGGGCTATCTGCCGCTGGGGGTGCAGAGGGTGGGGATTTCCATCGTGTGTGCATTGCTCTGTATTTGCAGTGTCACGTTTTTGATCGCAGTGCTGCTTGTTCGCGCTATTGCTGCTTCAGGTTTGCTGGGGAGCTGGCACAGTTGATGCGACAACACGACATGGGTGCTTCTCAACAATGAAGTTGATGATCAAGAAATTGCTTGCGGCATGCCTGTCGCGGGCCGGGACTTGTTGCCCGCCGGGATGGCTGGAGGATGTGGTATCGATGCGTCTGAGCTCATATCTGCTGGATGAGCGGATTTTGCCTCGACGTGCCGTCTCGCGTCCCCTCCGCGGCACCGATGTGGCGGTGTTGTGCAATCCCTACATAGCGACCCACAAACGGCTGTTCTGGTGTGGGCGGCTGGAGCAGAAGGCGATTGAATCCTACATCCGCAGGGAGTTGTTGCCCGGTGATACGTTTATCGATGTGGGGAGCAATTACGGGCACCTGAGTATCCTGGCCTCATGCCTCATAAAGCCGTCGGGCCGGGTGATCGGTTTCGAGGCGAACAACCACCTCGCAAAAACATTGACGGATCATCTTCAAGCTCAGGGTATCGAGAATGTCCAGGTGCACGGCTTTGGGCTGGGCGATGCGGAGATCGCTGACGAATTGCTGGTCGATCCGAAGCTGCCGGGGCAGAGTTTCGTGCGAGGGACGGTCCGGGAGCCGGACCAGGACCACTCACAGGTTGTTGCATGCGTGATACGGATGGGTGATCGCGTGCTGGAGCAACAGGACCTTCCAGGCAAGGTTTGCCTGAAGGTGGATGTGGAGGGTTATGAGATTCCCGTGCTCCGAGGGCTGCGTCAATCCCTCCTCAAAAGAATCCATCACGCGATTATTGAGGTGACGCCGCAGTGGATTGGAGGGGCAGCCGGCGTTCGGGAGCTCCTGGGGATCATGGGGGACGCTGGATTCAAGGCATATCAACTCCGTGGGGATGGGCGTCTGGGCGATGAATGGCGAGCGGAGTTGATTGACCGGCAGACAGACGTGATTTTTCGTAAAGAGTAAAACGTGACTGAAATTGCAGTTACAAGCGCTATGGAGGTGCAGCCGGCAACCAGGACACTGCGCATCAATTACGTCATGTCTCGCCCAAGCCTCGGCGGAGGCACCAAGTCCACCAAGCTCATCGCGGAAGCCATGGTGCGGCGCGGGCATGACGTGCGGATTATTTATGTAAACAAGCGCCGGCCGCTTCCGCACCCCTGGCGGTTGCGCACGTTCATGAAAGCGGTCGTTTCCCGGCTCTCGGGCACGGATAGCCTTACGCAGCACCACCTTCACAACTCCAGCGCAACGCTGATGCCGGTGCTCAAGCTGCACATCGAGGCCGACGACGTGCCGGATGCGGATGTGACCATCGGTTCGTGGTGGGAGACGATGGAATGGATCGACCGCCTGCCGGAGTCCAAGGGGCTGAAGGTGCATTACGTGCGGGGGAACGAGGTGTTTGTTAAGGAGCGTGATCGCGAGCGCGTCCGCGGGGTCTACCGGATGCCGCACCTCAAGGCGACCATATCCGTGTTTCTTCAGAAGGTGATGGCCCAGGAATATGGGAAAGACGCGGTGGTTATTCCCAATGGTGTGGACAAGGCGCAGTTTCAGAGTGAGCCGCGGCCGAAAAATGCGATTCCACGCGTCGGTCTCGTGATAGGAGCGCATCGTTTAAAAGGGGCGCACACTGCTTTTGAGGCCTGTCGGATCGTGCAGCAGGCGCTTCCGGAACTGCAAGTTGTGGGTTTCGGAATGGAACCGCTGTCGCCCCGGCAAATGCCGCCGGCCAATTTTCATTTTCACGTGAGGCCATCGCAGCAGGAGATTCCCAATATTTATCGCAGTTGCGACTGCTGGATTGTGCCGTCGGTGTCGGAAGGTTTGGCGATGCCCGGGCTGGAGGCGGCGGCGTGCCGATGTCCCGTGGTCGCGACGCGATGTGGTGGGGCGGAGGATTATGTGCAGGATGCGGTGAATGGTTATCTCGTGCCCGTGGAAGATCCATCGGAGATGGCGCGGCGGCTGAAGGATGTGCTGATGCTGGATGAGGCGGGCTGGCGCGAGATGAGCGAGGCCAGCTATCGGGTGGCGCGGACGTTTGACTGGGATATTTCGGCCGGGATTCTGGAGAAAACGCTCGTCGATGCATTGGAGGCTCGAAGCAAATGAGCGTCACCCATGCACCGATCGCGGCGGCCATGTCCTCGCAGGCGATGCATGACATCGTGGACCGGGCATGGAAGGCGGGCGCTGGCGTCGAGCATCTGCTCAAGCGAAAGCGGGCGCTGGTCGCGCGCGTGAAGCTGGATGATGGCGGAAGCGTGATCGCCAAGCTGTGGTGCTCGGCCGGTGTGCGTGCTCTGCTGCGCCGCCGGATGCAGGCCACCAACTGCCATGCGGAGTGGAAGGCGCTGACGCTCCTGCACAAAGCGGGCGCATCGGTGCCCCGGCCGGTTGGGCACTGTCTCATGCGCAAGGGGCCTTACACCGAGGCGCTTCTGGTCGAGGACCTGGGCGTATGCGTCATGGGTCTGACGTATGTGAAAACATTGTTGCGCGAGGGGCGCGAGGCGGAGCATGAGCAGTTTATTGACCGGATTTTCGAGATGACCGAGGTGATGCTCAGCCACGGCGTGCTCGATCCGGACCACGGGCTGCAC
>JBGPEF010000494.1:0-4394 GCA_041482675.1 Tepidisphaeraceae bacterium
AGCGCGCTTAGAGGCATAAAGAGGGACATCCCTGATTATCTACAAAAAGTCACACAGCAGCTTCCGTCATTGTTCCCCTCCCTCCAAAATCCCCGCCACCGTCTCAACCGTATTCCAGCTCCTCGTCGTCGCCGCCACCCCAAACTTCTTCTCCACCACCGCATTCGGATACACCATCGTCTCCCCCTCCAGTCGTCTCCACAAACTCATCGCAAACCTCCCCTTCACCGCCACCACCCGCACTCCCCACGTCCCCGCCGGCTGATCCACCGGCAGATCCGGCGGCTTGCTCAGCGGCTTTTGCATCACGCTCACAAATCCCTTCACATGTTTCGCCAGCCTCGACCCAAACGGCTTATCCTTCACCAGCTTCATCACATCCTCCCCCGAGCAGATCATCATCTCCGGCTCAAACCCCATCACCCCCAGAATCCGCCTTCGCAGCGTTGCTTCACCGACTTTCCCTTTCACCACAAACGTCCCCGCCGCGCCGATGTTGACGACATTCAAATCCTCCAGCTTCTTCGCCAGCACACTCGGCCGGCACGCCTGAAATCCCCCCACATTCACCGCCCGCATGAAAACCACCGATGCCATGGGTGTCTCTCTTACCATTCCAGCCCAAACCATGCGACTTTCGGCGCACTGTTCATCCCGCTATCATCCCCCACCAAAGGAATTCTCTGCATCTCTGCGTCTCTGCGTCTCTGCGGTGAAATTTGAATTGAAGGCCCATCCATGAAAACCGCCCTCACCATCTCCGGCTCCGACTCCTGCGGCGGCGCCGGCCTTCAGTGCGACCTCAAGGTCTTCTCCATCCTCGGCGTCTACGGCATGACCGCCGTCACCACCGTCACCGCCCAGAACACCCTCGGCGTCAAGGAATCGGTCGATCTCGAACCCAGATTCATCCGCGCCCAGATCGAAACCGTCGCCGGCGACATTCAGGTCGATGCCTGCAAAACCGGCCTCCTCGCCTCCCCCGACACCGTCGCCGCCGTCGCCGCCGCCATCCGCGACAACAAACTAATCCCCCTCGTCGTTGACCCCGTCATGTTCTCCAAGTCCGGCACGCAGTTCATCAAGGATGACACCGTCGACGCCCTCCGCAGATTGCTCCTCCCCCTGGCCACCCTCCTCGCCCCCAACCTCCGCGAAACCGCCATGCTCCTCAACTCCGATCCCCACGGCCTCAACTCCATTCCCACCGCCAGGGACGCCGCCAAACGCCTCAAGCAGCTCGGCCCAAAATCCGTCCTCATCAAAGGCATCGAGGCCAACAACCAGATGATCGACGTCTATTACGACGGCCGCGAATTCCTCGAATTCTCGGCCGAGAAACTGCCGCGCGAAAAAACCCACGGCGCCGGCTCCGCCCTCACCGCCGCCATCACCGCCGGCCTGGCCAATCGCCTGGAGCTGATTCCCGCCATCGATCAGGCCAAGCAGCTGACCACGATGTCGATTCAATACTCCGATGGACAGGGCAGGGGGGTTGCGCCAGTGAATGTGCTGTCGTTCGCTCCCAAGAAGAAATAGCGGCCGCTGACTTCATTGACAAAGGCGCTGATGATTGAATGATCGAATAAAAGGAGTTGTTCATGGGAATCCTCGATGGAAAAACCGGCCTGATCCTCAATATCGCCAACGACCGCAGCATCGCCTGGCACATCGCCGTCAACGCGATCAAACAGGGGGCCAAATGCGGCTTCGGCTATCTGCCCATCGAAAAAATGGAGCGCCGCGTCCGCAAAGCCATGGAGGAAGGCGGCTTCGCCGACGCCTGGCTCCAACCCTGCGATGTTGGCAGCGATGAGAGCATCGAAAAATTCTTCGCCTCCGCCCGTGACCAATTCGGCACGCTCGATTTCCTCGTCCACAGCCTCGCCTTCGCCAACCGCGACTATCTGAAAATCGGCAACTTCCTCTCCACCCCCCGCGACGTCTACAAACAGGCCATCGACATCAGCGCCTACAGCCTCCTCGCCCTCACCCGCGGCGTCGCCCCGCTCATGACCAATGGCGGCTCAATCATCGCCCTCACCTACCTCGGCAGCGAAAAAGTCGTCCCCGGCTACAACGTCATGGGCGTCGCCAAAGCCGCCCTGGAATCGACCGCGCGCTATTTGGCCTTCGAGCTGGGCGAGAAGAAAATTCGCGTCAACACCCTTTCGGCCGGGCCGGTGCGGACATTGAGCGCCATGGCGGTGGGCGGGATCGACGAGATGTTCAGCCACGTCGAAAAGAAAGCCCCCCTCAAGCGCAACATCGACGGCGACGAGGTGGGCAAGGCGGCCGTGAATCTTCTCAGCGACCTGTCGTCCGGCATCACCGGCCAGACCATTTACGTCGATGCCGGCTTCTGCATCGTCGGCATCTAATTGCGGATTTTCCGGATAAAGTTGGACCGCCGCCCCAGTCTTTCATAAGATTGGCTCGACTCAAGCGAGGGTTGAGAAGGGCTGTGGCGATGCGAAAGCGCGCGTTTACTCTGGTCGAATTGTTGGTGGTCATCGGGATCATCGCCGTCCTGATCGCCATCCTTCTGCCGGCCCTGAAAAAGGCCCGCGAGCAGGCGCAGCGGGTGTCGTGTGCATCCAATCTCCGCCAGGCCGGGCAATGCATGACCATGTATGCCCAGCAGTTCAAGGATGGCATCCCCATCGGTTACATGAGCCAGCGGCAATTCAGCTACGTCATCAACTGGAACAACGCCAACGGCACCAAGGTCTCGCAGATGGGGCTGCTGGTGCTGGCCAATCTGCTGCCCATGCCCAAAACCTACTACTGCCCGACCGAGGAAGATCCGCTGTTCATGTACGACTCGCCCATCAACGCCTGGCCCTTCGGCAAGAACCCTCCCGATCCGCATCTGAGCCAGGCGGGGCTCGGCCACACGCGCATGGGCTACAACGCCCGGCCGGTGGCCAACTGGCCGACCAATGGCAATCCAGTGAATGACCCCAACGACATGCGCTACTGGATCCCCGAATTGGAGCCGCTGGGCAACGCCGTCTACTCGCTGCCCAAGCTGACCAAGCTGAGGAACAAGGCGATCCTCTGCGACATCATCGTCTCGCCGGAAAACGTGATTCGCCGCCACCGCACGGGAGTGAACGTTCTCTTTGGCGACGCCTCGGTGCGCTACGTGCCGCTCAAGTCGTTCATCAACACCGGGAGCTGGAGATATATCAGCTACGGCGATGTGCAGGTGGCGTGGAACGATGAGATGCTGCGCTTTGGGCCGGACGGCGGGGTTTGGACCGAGCTGGACAAGCAGTAGTTTTTGCTGGCGGGGAGAAAAAAAAAGTAGTTCGGAGATGGCTGGGACGCGGTTTTTTGTAAATCTTGATTGGGAGCGGGGTTGCGGGGGAGCGGGGCAAGGAAGTGCCAAAAAAAGCGAGTCCTTTGCGAGTCCTTTTCGAGTCCTTTTTGTGTCCCGAACAGGTCCCTGGGGAGGGGAATTGGGTCCGGAGGTTGAAAAAGCGGGTCCGGCGGCGAAAAAGAGGATAGAGGATAGTCGATAGAGGATAGCGAGAGCGCGGAGGGAGCGGGGGTACGGATGGGTGGGCGAGACGAGAGCATTGCTTCCCCTTTCTGGTCCTCGGCAGAGAATATGCCAGAATGTTAGGGTGATGTCAAGTATATTCGGGCGAGAATTCAGGAGTCAGAATTCAGAATTCAGAAGATTGGTGTGAGGTTGATTCGGTCGCCGGGGTTTTGGTGGTTTTTCCGCATTCGGGGCAGCGCGTGGGGGTGGCGCGGGTCTAGGGTGACCCTTTTTCTGTTTTTGCACCACAACTTCTTCGAATACGCCCCCATGCGCGGCGAAGTCCCCGCCCGCCAGAACGGCGTGATGGTTTCCAACGGCACCGGCAACATCAATGCCTACGCCCTCTACGACCTCCAGGAGCGCGGCATCCTCTTCGTCGCCCCCAGCGAGGAAACCTACGAAGGCCAGGTCGTCCGCGAACATTGCCGCGACAACGACATCGTCGTCAACGCCTGCCGCGTCAAAAAGCTGAGCAACATGCGCACCACCGGCAGCGACGAAAACATCATCCTGAAGCCCGCGCGAAAGATGACGCTGGAGCAGGCGTTGGAATACATCGAAGAAGATGAGCTAGTCGAAGTGACGCCGCAGCACATCCGACTGCGCAAAGAGTTGCTCACGGAGATTCAGCGCAAGCGCTCCGGCCGAAAACAGGCGGTGACGGTGGAAGTCTGATTTGTTGTGCCTCCAGTAAGTAGGAATGCCCCTTTTCTGCGTCTCCCTTTTTCTGCCTCCGCCGATAGAATCTCGACATGGCGACGAGAGAGCAACTCTTAGAGGCAAAGCTCGCGTTAAAACACGCGCTACAAAGCATCGGGACGCTTTGCGTTCTGCGCCATGA
>JBGPEF010000495.1:0-4392 GCA_041482675.1 Tepidisphaeraceae bacterium
AAGGTGATGCTCGACCACATTCTTGGTGAGAACAACTTCATCAACGAAATCGTTTGGAAACGGCAGACCTCGCACAATGACGCGAAACAAGGCAGCATGCATTACGGTCGTCTGCACGATGTCCTACTGTTCTATTGCGGGGGAAACGAGAATTACACGTGGAATCAGCAGTACGTTCCCTTGGACGCGTCATACATCGACTCGCACTACTCGCAAATAGATGAAAGCGGTCGCCGTTTCCAATGGGGTGATCTGCGAGCGCCGGGTGGCGCTGCGCCGTCAAAGGGCAATCCCCATTACAAGCTGCTGGGAATCGACGGCTACTGGCGCTTCAGCGAAGAGAGAATGAAGAAGTTGATTTCGGAGGGTCGCGTCGCCATTCCCTCTAAGGGCAGTACGCCGCGGTACAAGCGCTACCTCGACGAGTCCAAAGGACTGCCCGTCGGAAGTGTGTGGGATGATATTAACCCCATCAATTCCCAAGCGAAGGAATCATTGGGCTACCCCACGCAAAAACCGCTGCCCCTGCTTGAGCGCATCATCAACACCAGCAGTAATCCAAACGACATCGTCCTCGACGCATTCTGCGGTTGTGGTACAGCACTCGTAGCGGCACAGAACCTCGGCCGCCAATGGATCGGCATCGATGTTTCACCCACAGCCTGCCGTGTGATGGCCAAGCGATTGCGCGACGTGTGCAAGTTCCCGGAGAACGAGAAGCTTTGGCGCGTCGGGCGCGGCTTCGTCGTGCGCGATCTGCCGTGGACGATTGAGAAGCTGAAAACAATACCGCCGTTCGAGTTTGAGAACTGGGCGGTGATCGCGCTGGGCGGGATTCCCAACAAGGTGCAGGTCGGGGACATGGGCCTTGACGGGCGCATCTATCCCGTCGGCACCAAACCCGCCGACGCAGCCGCCAAGGGAAAGAAGGGCGCGACCGACCACATGTTCGCAGAGGACTGGTTTCCGATCCAGGTCAAGCAGAGCGACAAGGTTGGTCGCCCCGACGTCGACGCCTTCGAGGCCGTCATGGAGCGCGAGGGTGAGGGGGGCCGTCAGCGCGGCTTCTTCGTCTCCTTCGGCTACTCCCGCGACGCGGAGCAGGAGTGTGCGGCATTCCACAAACGAACTGGCAGAATCATCAAGCTTTTGACGGTGCAGGAAATCCTCGACGAGGAGCACGTGCAGAAGATGTAAAGGGGTGAACTCGGTGGACGATTCTCCAGAAAAAACTAAAAAAATCATCGACTTGGCACCATTGGAGTGGCTGCAAACCGGTCTGGGTGACTCAACGGTCATTCGTGGCTACCGGGCGATTCTTTCCCCAGATTCGCTTCCCGACACCTCACCATGCAGCTTCGATCTCACGTTGGTTCGTGCAATTCTGGTCAAAGCGAAGGTCAACTATTTCGACGCCGGAAAAATGGTTCCTCTGCAAAACAACGATGACTCCTTTGAATATGAAATCAGACATGGCGGAGACCGTAGCACGGCTGGAGATTGGCACTTGCTGCTGCTTAGCCCGTACCGCTGGGACGACTGGAGTTCTGAAGCCATAGCTTGGACCCGTATCGATGAAGCCACTGGCCTGCTTGCCGCAATAAACGGAATGAGGGCGATCTATGAACATGTGTTCGACAATAAGGCCAGATTTGGCCCGCTCGAAGTAGCAGCAGTTTCGGCGTCGGTTCGCACACCCCAGACGCTCCGTAAGCCACTCTGGAATTCCGAAGCCCTAGCGACCATCCAAGGTGCTGCTTCCGCGATCGAGAGATTGCCGATGAATCGCAGGGGATCGCTTCAAGTTTCTTTGCGATGGTTCAGCGAAAGCTTTCGCGCTCGTGGGGTAGACATCTTTCTGAAACGCTGGATTGCGATTGAAACATTAACGATGCCAGTTACCACAAATATCAAGCCACTCATTAAGCTTCTCGCAGAGGTTTATGCTGGCGAGTCCGCGCGATTTCCCACAGACTTTGGCATTGGTCGCATTTATGGCCGACGCTGCCGGGTGGTTCACGACGGTGAAAAGGCCCCGGTTCTGGGTTTGCTTCTGGATTATTTGGAGGCAATTTACACAGATTGTCTTTATGCGATCACTGGCATGAAGTCGCCTCGACGCGTCGAAGAGATATTTGTGAAAGAAGGGCCTGAACTCTCAGGCATGCTTGCTCAGCTTTAGAGGCTATATTGGTGCTCAACTTGCGGGGCCGATTCGTCATCGAGTTTAATCTTGATTAAACAAAAATCTGTTGCTCCCGAGAACGAAACGACGATCAGAGAAAATTATGGCCGACGTTTTTATCAGCTACAGCCGAAGCGACGAGCGCTTTGCCAAAGCGATGGCCACAGAGCTGCGCGCTGTGGGGTTGTCAGTTTTTCTCGATGTCCTATCTATCACACCGGGGGCGCAGTGGACCCTCGCCATTCATGAGGAAATCAAGCGCAGCCCTGTGGTTCTTTTCCTTGCCAGCGCTGACGCATTGGCCTCTCCGACCGTGAATCAGGAACTGGGCATGGCGATGGCCAGCGGCGCGCGTGTGGTTCCGGTGGTGTGGCAGCTCCAGCCGCATGAGCTGCCCCCATGGATTGCCCGCTATCAGGCGGTGGTGCTCACCGGGAAAACCCCGCAGCAGATCAGCCACGCGATCAACAGGCTGGTCAATAGCCTTCTAAGCGATAAACAAAGCCGGCAGCAAAACCAGAGCCTTGAGCAGGGGCGGACTATTTTTGCCCTCATCGGCCTCGGTTTGCTTGGGTGGGCACTGAGCACTGACGGCTAGACGCGAACGACCACCTCCCTGCACATCGGACCCCAACCACGGCCAGAGGAAACTGGATGAAATCACCGGTGTCCTCCGGAGTCTTCTTCTGCGCTATTCACGAAAATCCTGCTTCTGACTTGTACGCCCCCTCCCCGGCAAATCTCGAATTTCGTGACAGAATTCACGGCTTTG
This sequence comes from Tepidisphaeraceae bacterium, assembly GCA_041482675.1. Lineage (GTDB taxonomy): Bacteria > Planctomycetota > Phycisphaerae > Tepidisphaerales > Tepidisphaeraceae > JBGPEF01. The sequence continues at coordinate 2,958 of JBGPEF010000495.1, forward strand.
ATTACCTAACATTTACTTGACAAGTCATCTCGATCTGCTATATTCTCCATAGGCTGGGCTGTACCCAGCCTCGCTCTCCAGCCGCTCCGGCGCGGGCGACAGAGCGGTCTGTTCTTTTCGCGCCAAAAATTCCAAAGGAGGTGTTGCAGATTCATGGCGTGCTGGAGTGAGCAGGTGAAAGTGTGAATCGACGTGAAAATCGCAACTGCCAATTCAACCAGCAGTTGCAGCAGTCGGCATGGTCGGAAATTCACAAAATTCACACAACTCGACTCCTTATTTCCAGTGATCAGGCGGCTGATTCTTTTGGGGGCGATTGAGGCGCATTTCCATCTGCCCGATAAGAACCGGGCATGCCTGATGTAGCGTTCCTCCAAGATCTGGCGATCATCATGATCGTCGCCGGCGTGGTGACGATCATCTTCCACCGTCTCAAGCAGCCGGTGGTGCTGGGGTATATTCTGGCGGGGCTGATTATCGGTCCGCACACGCTGCCGATTCCGATGGTCAGCGATGAAGTAAGAATTCACACGTTGTCGGACTTGGGGCTGGTGTTCCTGATGTTTGGGCTGGGGTTGCATTTTTCCCTGCGCAAGCTGGCGCAGGTGGGGGCGGCCGCATTTGTGACGGGGGCGTTTGAGATCGCTTTGATGCTGCTGATCGGTTATGGGGCCGGCCGGCTGATGGGGTGGCAGCACATGGAGAGCTTGTTCCTGGCGGCCATCGTTTCGATTTCATCAACCACCATCATCGTGAAAGTTGTCAGTGAAATGGGGCGGGCGAAGGAGCTATTTGCGCAGCTGATTTTTGGAGTGCTGATCGTCGAGGACGTTCTGGCGATCGCGATGCTGGCGCTGCTTTCGAGCATCGCGCTGAGCCACTCGCCGCAGGTTGGGCAGGTGGTTGACAGTTCGCTCAGGGTCGGGCAGGTGATGGAGACATTTGGGCGGCTGGCGATCTTCCTGGCGGTGGTGCTGGTGCTGGGGTTGCTGGCGGTGCCGGTGATCCTGCGTTACGTGGCGAAGTTTAAAAGCGATGAGATGCTGCTGGTGGCGGTGCTGGGGCTGGGTTTTGGCGTTTCGCTGCTGGCGGTGAAGCTTGGGTATAGCGTGGCGCTGGGCGCGTTCCTGATCGGCGCCATCATGGCGGAAGCGCGGGAGTCGGGGCGGATCGAGACGCTGATCTCGCCGCTGCGCGACATGTTCACGGCGGTTTATTTCGTGGCGATTGGGATGCTGATTGATCCGGGGAAGATTGGCCGGGATGCGGTGCCGATCATTATCTGCACGATTGTTGTTGTTTTAGGCAAGACGATCTCGTGTTCGGTGGGGGCGTTCATCGCGGGCAATGACACCAGGACATCGCTGCGGGTGGGCATGGGGATGGGACAGATCGGGGAATTTTCGTTCATCATTGCGCAGCTTGGTCTGACGCT
>JBGPEF010000496.1:0-4387 GCA_041482675.1 Tepidisphaeraceae bacterium
AGAATGTGGTCGAGCATCACCTTGACATAGTGGGATGCGTGCCAATCACAGTGGTAGTAAAACGAGCCCGTCTTCTTGAGCACGCGCCCCATCTCAACGCATCGCGGGCGCATGTAGTCGACGTATGCCTGCGTGCTGGCGTGGCGGTCCTCGAAGGCGCGTTTTTCCTTCGTCTCGCCCCAGAACACCTCGTAGTTGCGGTTGGAGTTGAACGGCGGATCGATGTAGATCAGGTCGATGCACTGATCCGGTAGCTTCGCCAACTGTTCAAGATTATCGCCACAGTAAATCACCCGGGTGTCGAGCAACGGCGACGGCTTTCCGACGGGAGCTGAGAGCATGGCGGCGAGTTCCACCTTCTGAGCTTCCGCGCTCTGCTTTTTCATCACCTTGCCGTTACTGATCTTCTTCGCCATGCTGGTGAGAATAGCGCGCCAATACCAAACGGGCAACAAACACAGACGAACGGAACAGTCCACATTTTTTGGGGAATTTTCATGAAGCGGGAACCCCCCCCATTTTTGCGGTAAGTGAAAGGGATGACGGCGAGGACCTGGGCGCAGACGATGGAGGCGGAGTGGAGATTTCGCTCAATCGAGCGTCGCCATCGGTTGCGAGCGGCGCTGATCCGGGGTTGGGGCGCCCTTGATCGTCAACATCCTCTCCAGCGCCACCGTCGCCCACTTCCGCGTCTGCGCATCCACCCTGATCTCATTGACCACGTTCCCCATCGCCAGATTCTCCACCGTCCAGCACAAGTGCTTCAGATCAATCCGAAACATCGTCGTACACAGGCACTGGCAGTCGCTCAGCACGATGATCTTCTGCTCCGGATGCTGCCGCGCCAGCCGATTGATCAGATGAACTTCCGTCCCCACCGCCCACTGGCTCCCCGGCGGCGCGGCCTCGATCTGCTTGACGATGTAGGCCGTGCTCCCCGTCAAATCCGCCTTCTGCACCACCTCCCACCGGCACTCCGGATGCACCATGACTTTCATATCCGGATATTTCTCCCGCACCTGCTCCACGTGCTCCGGCCGAAACAGTTGATGCACCGAGCAATGCCCCTTCCAAAGCACAAAGTCCGGCTCTCTTAACGCGCTTTCTGAATTTCCTCCCAGATCCTCCTTCGGGTCCCACAGCACCATCCGCTCCAGCGGATACCCCATCGCATACGCCGTGTTCCTCCCCAGGTGCTGATCCGGGAAGAACAAAACCTTGACCTTTCCTTCACCTCGTTTTAGCGCCCACTCCAGGACTGCCCGACAATTGCTGCTCGTACACACCGCCCCACCGTGCTCCCCAACGAATGACTTGATCGCCGCGGAACTATTCATGTAGGTGATCGGGACTATCGTCTGCCCCGGGCAGGTTTCCTCCAATTGCTCCCACGCCACCAGCGTCTGATCGAGGTTGGCCATGTCGGCCATCGAGCATCCCGCGCCAAGGTCCGGTAACACCACTCTCACATTTTCGTCCGTGAGAATATCCGCCGACTCGGCCATGAAATGCACCCCGCAGAACACCACATACTCAGTCCCTTTCTGCTCCGCCGCCTTCCTCGACAGCTCAAAGCTGTCCCCCACAAAATCCGCAAATTCGATCACCTGGTCCTGCTGATAGTGGTGCCCAAGCACCACCAGCCTGCTTCCCAGTTGCTCTTTCGCCAGCCCAATGCGTACGCGCAACTCAGCATCAGACAATTGGTTATATATCTTGGGGAGAGGTTGTTGCCACACGCCGGCCATGTCGATTACTTTAGGCGCTATTGTATCTTCCCGCCTCTTCTCTTACGATCCCCGGCCGTCAAAGCTTGGGTTTATTTACAGATGAAGCTGCTCGTCTGGCATAGAGTTTGTGAAGAAAGGCTCAAAGCCTCTAACGCACGCCGTTCCTGCGCGTAGATGCCTAAAAATCGTGAGATCGTGACACATATTGCCAAACAAGCAGGCATCGCTATTCTTATCGGCCTCGTCAAACTTTTAAGACCCCATTAAGGGGAAGGAGACATTCATGGCATTGGGAAAGAACGCGGCTGTCGTGTTGGCGGCTGTCGTGGCGTGGGGGACGAGCACCTGGGCGGCTGATCCGCCCCCTCCTCGCGTGGCGACCCCCCCAAAGGCGGCCAGCACCGCAGCGCCCCGACGTCCTATTATGGAACTACTCGAACAGGCTGGAGTCGCCGATACCCTCGACAAAGCCCACATCAACGTGGGCGGTCACATCGAGGCCAGTTGGACCTACAACCTCGATGACCCGGATAACAACGTGAATCCCGGTCGAATCTTCGACTTCGAGCACAACGACCTCACACTCAATCAAATCTCCCTCTTTATCGAGCGAAAGGTCGATCCCAGCAAGAAAGACTTTGACATCGGCGGCAAAGTCGAAGCCATCTGGGGCGCTGATTCGGGCCTGATCCATGCCAACGGCCTCACCGACTGGTATGACAGCCCCCGCAAACCGAATAATCAGCTCGACCTCACCCAGCTTTACATCGATTTCGCCGTTCCCGTCGGCAACGGCCTGCTGGTGCGCGTCGGGAAGATGGTCACCCACATGAGCATGGAAACCATCGATCCGGAGAACAATTCCCTCTATTCTCACAGCTACCTCTTCGGGTTCTCGGCGCCCTTCACGCACACTGGCGTCATGGCCATGTACAACCTCAGCGATGAGTGGTCGTTCATGGTCGGTTTCAGCCGCGGCTGGGACCAGGCCTTCGAAGATAACAACAGCGCGATTGATTTCCTTGGCTACATCAAGTACGCGATGAGCAAGGACACGACGGTCCTTCTCAACGTCAGCGCCGGCCCGCAGCGCACTGACAACAACAATGACTGGCGCTACGTGCTCGATCTGGTCGCCTCCCACACCGTCAGCGATCAACTGGCCCTCGCTGTGAACGCTGACTTCGGCTGGGAAGACAATGCCGCCATCAGCGGCGGCACCGCCATGTGGTATGGCATCGCCGGCTACGGCGGCTACAAGATCAGCCCCGAACTGGGCCTCAATGGCCGTATCGAGTGGTTCCATGATGACGATGGCGCCCGCACCGGCATCTCGGGCATCAACCTCTATGAGGTCACGGTTGGGCTGAACGTCAAGCCCTTTGCCAAGGACCGCTGGGGCCAGTATCTTCAGATCCGCCCCGAAATCCGCTGGGATCTCTCCAGCGACAATGTGTTTAATGACCTCAGCGATGATAATCAGTTCACGTTTGGCGTGGACGTGATCGTCGGCCTGTAAGCAGATTTACAGAGCAACGCAAACAGGCCGCGGCAATCAATGCCGCGGCCTTTTTTTTGCCTCCATCCTTCGGCTTCTCGCTTAGGTGTGGCATGGGCAGCTGTACTCAGATGCCCGTGCCGTTCCACCACCCCAGCTTTTTCCCTTGACGATCCCCCCACCCCCATCCAACAATGTATCCGGATGAAAGGATGATAGGCCGCGTCGCTCGAAACACGCCGATAATACCCCAATGCGTATCGACCAACTCCTCCACCTAAGCCTCCCCACCATCTCCTTCGAGTTCTTCCCCCCAAAAACCGAGGAAGGCTTCACTTCCCTCTACCGCACCATCGACGACCTCCACCCCCTCCGCCCCAGCTACGTCTCGGTCACCTACGGCGCAGGCGGAAGCACCCGGCAAAAAACCGTCGACCTCGTCTCACGCATCCAAAACGAGTTGAAAATCCGCTCCATGGCCCACCTCACCTGCGTCGGCCACACCGCCGACGAAATCGGCTCCATCCTCGACCAACTCTGGAACTCCGGCATCCGCAATGTCCTCGCCCTCCGCGGCGATCCCCCCGCCGGCCAATCCCAGTTCACCGCCACCCCCGGCGGCTTCGCCTATGCCAACGAGCTGGCCGCCTTCGTACGCAATCGCCACGACTTCTGCATCGGCGTCGCCGGCTATCCCGAAGGCCACCCCCAATGCCTCAACCGCACCCGCGACCTGGAAAACCTCAAGCGCAAGATCGACGCCGGCGGCAATTTCATCGTCACCCAGCTCTTCCTCGACAACCAGGACTTCTACCGCTTCCGCGACCAGGCCTCGGCCATGGGCATCAAAAATCCCATCATCGCCGGCATCATGCCGGTGCTGAACGTCGCCCAGGTCAAACGTTTCATCTCCATGTGCGGCGCAAAAATCCCCCACCCCCTGCTGCTGAAAATCGAATCCGTCGAATCCGACCCCGACTCCGTCCACAAAATCGGCGTCGAATACGCCATCCAGCAGTGCAAAGACCTGCTTGCCAACCAGGCCGAGGGATTGCACTTCTACACGCTCAACAAGAGCAAGGCGACCGTCGAGATCGTCAAAGCCCTCAATGCCAAACACGTTTCATAACCCTCCCGCCAACCAAAAAAAGTAGGGGCG
>JBGPEF010000497.1:0-4374 GCA_041482675.1 Tepidisphaeraceae bacterium
AGGGGTCGGCCAGCGGTCCCAGGTGCATGTAGAGCGAAAATACGTACGTCGGATTGCCTGGATTCCCATCCGCCGCATCCGCTGCCGTGTAATTGATGCGCTTCGCCGGCGGATCATCCGGCCCCGTCGATGGCGGCCCGTCGGGATCGTTCTCCGTCTTCCAATAGACCGCATGCCGGATCAGTACAAACCGCTGCGACCCGAATCCCGGCTCTTCATCCGTATCCTTCATACTGGTAATCCGCGCCGCCACGATCGTCCCCGACGCGGCCGCATACACGATCGGATTGCCTTCCTTCACCTCCAGGTGAATCCCCCCATGCCAGACGAGGTTCAGCCCAACCGGGAACAGCCCCCCCGCGCGTGTCTCGCATCGTTTGTAATATTCCTCCACACCCGAAAAGCTCAGATTGAAATAACTCTGCGTCTCGGTCAGCGCTTCAATGTCGGCCAGATTCAAGGTCGTCCCCACCGGCGCTGCATTTCCCAGCCATCTCCACAACGACGGCTTGCTGGCCTTTCCCCCATTGTCCGGCGCTGTGAAAATCGGCGTCCAGAACGGCCCCGAATAGTATTTCCGCTCCGCTCCATCGATCTCCACCGGCATCCACCATTCATCGGTGACGCCTCGGTAAAGCCGGGTATAGGCGATGATCCCCGGACAACTCTTGTCCTGGTGTACGTTGCTGTGCCGGATGATTCCCCGGAACCGCTCCAGTTTCCCATACTCCTCGCGATCGTTTGCCGAGCCCGGAGTGAAATCCACCTCCCACACCGGATTCCCGTTGGCGTCCACCTGCGGAACGCCATCCTTCACCACCCGCTTCCACGGCACCCGCCGCCGCGCTTTGTCCTTCCAGTTGTCCCCAAAAAATTGCCGCGGTATGCGCTGTTCGATGCAGATCGAACGCAGCATCAAAATCATCGAGTTGTACTGCGCATCCTCATACGCCTGATACTCCGTTCGGGTGAAGGCGGGCGGACCATCCGTGGCCTTCAACCTATAGAATCGATTGAGATCCCGCGGCCGCCGGTTTTTCGCCGCCGCCGCCGCGTCCAGAGTCTCGTCCTTGGCATTCTCCCACGTATTCTCCACGTTGGTGTGCTCGATGCCGATCATGCTCCGGTTCCAGTTGCTCCCGTGCGCCAGCCAGTCGTACAGCTCTCCCGCCTGCACCACATCCACGAATTCGATCCCATCATCCAGCACCGCGTCCGCCCGCAGCTTTGGGTCGGTCCGCGCGGCCCGCGCCGGAGTGCCAACCGTCCCCTTCGACGTCCGCTCCACGATCAGGTGCGCGGCGTAGTGGCTGATGTTGATCATGTAGTCCGCCGTCCCAGATCCCGGACTGTTTCCCCCCGTCGCGTGCAGCATGATCTTCGTCTTCTGATATTTCTTTCCCTTCGTCCCCCCCGCATAATTCGCATCGTTCAGTTGCACCATCGCGGCCCCGTCGTAGAGCTTCACCGGGTGAAACTGATAGGGCTTTCCAAAGGCCCACACGATCCGCCCCGGCGCAATCTTCTTGGTCCATGCCATAAGTCACCACTCTTCAGATCGAAAACCGAAATCGCTTCGGCTCCAGCTTCGGCGCCGACACCCGCACCACGTGCGTCTCGGCGGTTGCCAGTCCTTCCTGCTTCCATGGTTTGGGAATCAGTACGATTCCCGGGTCGTCTGAATCATCAAACTTGTAATTGGCCCCGTCCGCTGTCTTTTTCGTGCACCCGACGAATCGCCGCAGGGCGCCATTGATCTCCTTTGGAACGTCTGTCCCAAAGTTGAATTTGGCCAGATCTTTCCAGGTCATCCCCGCCTTCTTCGCCAGCCCATCGAGCGTCTCGCCCGTCTTTACTTTGTGCGGCTCGACATTGGCAATCCGCATCGTCCCCGGCTTCTGACCATTTCCGTTTTCTCCCTCATCCTCCGCGGCCGTTTCCGTGGGCGCGCCCATCCCCTTAAACGCCAGCACATCCTGCATTGTGGGATTCTTCAGCTCGCAGGAGATGTCACACGTCCCCGGCTCCAGCTCCTCCATTCGCACCAGTCCGTCGGAATTGGTGGTCTGATACGTCTGATTCCCATCCGGCGTCCTCACCACCAACCTCACCCAGTTCACCGGCTTGCCGGTGGCATCATCCACCACCTTAAATTCAATCCATGTCAGCTTTTTGGTCGGCCGCGGCAACGGCGGCGGCGGCTGGGGCGGCGGCTCATCCCGCGCATCATCCAGTTTGGTGGGCGGATTGAATCGCGCGACGGCCTCGGCCACCCCCAGCTCCTCCTCCGCAATCAGCTCCGCAATCTCGGCCAGAATATCCCGCTTCTGCTTCAGCGCCTGCGCCGGCCCGCGTGATCTGCCCGTATGAGCTGAATCCTCTTCCTCCTCGTCCTCGTCCTCGTCTTCGTCCTCATCCTCATCATCCAGCAGCTCCTCGAGCCGCTCCAGCGCAACCGGATTGCGCGAGAACCGCTGAAGGTATCGATACGCGTCTGCCTCCGAATCAAATTCGCGCAACGAATAAACCCCATCCGCCGGGTAGTCAGCCACGCGGAGGGTTCGATGATGCACCAGTAAGTATTGTGAGGCCCTCACGACGGCATCTTAGCATTTTCCCCGTGCCCGGTTCGACTGCCCTGAAAAGGCCTAAAACCGTCAAAATGACGCATTCCCCGGCGTGCGGGGGAATGGAATCACATCGCGAATATTTGCCATCCCGGTCGCGTACAAGATCGTCCGCTCGAATCCCAGGCCAAATCCGGCGTGGGGAACCGTCCCATAGCGGCGCAGATCGCGATACCAGTTGTAGGCGTGCTTATCCAGTTTCATCTCATCCAGCCGCGCATCCAGCACATCCAGCCTCTCCTCCCGCTGCGAGCCGCCAATGATCTCGCCAATCCCCGGCGCAAGCACATCCATGGCCGCCACCGTCTTCCCATCCTCATTCATCCGCATGTAAAACGCCTTGATGTCCTTGGGGTAATTCATCACCACCACCGGCCGGCCCACCAGCTCCTCGGTCAGATACCGCTCATGCTCCGTCTGCAAATCCATGCCCCATTTGACCGGGAATTCGAATTTCTTTTTGGACTTTTCCAGCGCCCCAATCGCATCCGTGTAACTCATCCGCTCAAAATTCGAATCCACGAACTTTTCCACCCGCTCGATACAGCTCTTATCAATCCGCTCCGCAAAAAACTTCATGTCATCCGGCCGCTCATTCAATAGCGCCCTGAAAATGTATTTCAAAAATTCCTCAGCTAAGTCAGCATCCGCCTTCAGATCCGCAAACGCGATCTCCGGCTCGATCATCCAGAATTCGGCCAGGTGCCGCGTTGTATTCGAATTCTCCGCGCGAAAAGTAGGCCCAAATGTGTACACCTTGCTCATCGCCATGCAGTAGGTTTCGACGTTCAACTGCCCGGAGACGGTGAGGTAAGCCTGTTTCCCGAAGAAATCCTGGGCAAAATCGATCTTCCCCTCCTGATTTTTCGGAACGTTCGCCAGATCGAGCGTCGAGACCTTAAACATGGCCCCCGCCCCTTCGCAGTCGCTGGCGGTGATGATCGGTGTGTGAATCCAGAAGAATCCCCGCTCATGAAAAAATCGATTCACCGCCTGCGCCAGCGAATTGCGAACCCGCGTGATCGCCCCAAACGTATTCGTCCGCGCCCGCAGATGGGCCACTTCCCGCAGATATTCAAACGTGTGCTGCTTGGGCGAGACCGGATAAGTATCCGGATTATCCACCCACCCCAAAACTTTCACCTCCTCGGCCGCGATCTCCACCCCCTGCCCCTTCCCCTGCGACTGCACCAGCTTCCCGCTGATCACCACCGAGCATCCGGTCGTCAGATGCATCACCTCCGAAGAATAATTCGCCAGCGTCCCCGGCGCGACAATCTGGATCGAATCAAAGCACGACCCATCATTCACCGCGATAAACGAAAACCCCCCTTTCGAATCCCGCCGCGTCCGCACCCACCCCTTCACCGTCACCATCTCCCCCACTCCAACCTTCCCCCGCAATAAATCCGCAATCGACAAATCTGCCATAACCACCTCTCGATCTTCCGTGAATCGACCGAGAGCGATTATCCAAAGCCGCGCCCCATCGTCCAGCTACTCCCTCGAATTCAAAAAATCGATGTTATTCTCCTTCACAAACTTCATCAGCGCCCCCGTCCTCCTCCTCCGATATTCATCCGCCAGCAGCACCTCCCGAAACCTCCCCAGCTCCCGATAAGCCTTCATCTGCTCCCCCCGATCATCCGACATGCTCAACTGCTCCAGCAGCGCCCGCTGTTGGGGCGTCACGATCTCAATTCTTCCCACCATCGCCCTCACCGTCTTCGCCGCCACCGACAGCTTC
>JBGPEF010000498.1:0-4362 GCA_041482675.1 Tepidisphaeraceae bacterium
ATTTTGTCGGCGTAGATGGTTTGCTTGTCGAACTTGCCATCGCCATCGGTGTCGGTGAGCTTGACGATGCGGTGGGGTTTTTCGGCCAGTTGTTTGGTGACGGGAGCGGTTGTGCCGGAGGAGTCGGAGATGTAGAGATTGCCCTGCTCATCAAAGTCGGCGGTGATGGGGCGATCGACCAGCTGCGGGCCGGCGATCTTCTCGATGGAGAACCCGTCGGGGAGGGTGAAAGTGCGGTTGTCGATCTTAAATGTGGCGGCGAAAACAGAAGAAGTGATCGCCAAAACCGTCACCAGGAATGCGCTGCGCTGACTCATGGATGCTCCGACGTGAAATGTATTGGTCAATTGTGCTGAAAGTGGAGCATTTTTGGAAGCCTTGGGGCCAGCCTTATAATGCGCCCGATGGATCGACGGCCTATTTTGCAGTTGCCGGCATCGCTGGTGAATCGGATCGCCGCGGGGGAGGTGATTGAACGGCCGGCCTCGGTGGTGAAGGAACTGGTGGAAAATGCGCTGGATGCGGGGGCTTCTCATATTCAAGTCGAGATCGAGGATGGGGGACGGGAGCTGATTCGGGTCGTCGATAATGGGTCTGGAATTCCCGCCGATCAGTTGAGGATGGCGTTTGCGGAGCATGCGACCAGCAAATTGTCGTGCGATGACGATCTGTTCGCGATTCAGACTATGGGATTTCGCGGCGAGGCGCTGGCCAGCGTGGGCGCGGTTTCGCAGGCGAAGATTTTGAGCAGGACGACGGATTCGCCGGCGGCCTATGAGATTGAGAATCGCGGCGGGAGCATCAGCGATGTGCAGGCGGCGGCGGGGAATGTGGGGACGATGGTGGAGGTGCGGAATTTATTTTTTAATACACCCGCGCGGCGGAAATTTCTGAAAGGGACGGCGACGGAGGGCGGGCATGTGAGCGAGATGGTGATGCGGCTGGCGCTGCCGCATCCGGGCGTGGCGTTTCGGCTCCTGTCTGGAGGGAGGACAACGCTGGATTTGCCGGCGCGCGAGGCGGGGGAGCGGTTGCTGGCCGCGTGGCCGCAGCATTTCCGGGAGCAGCGGCTGCCGATCGATCTGCGCGATGCGGAAGTTCGCGTGCGGGGGGCGATCGGGTTGCCGGAATTGGCGAACCCGACGGCGAAATATCAGTTCATTTATTTGAACGGCCGGTCGATTCACGATCAATTCATCGGGCACGCGATCAAAAAGGCGTATCGGGGATTGATGGAGCCCGGGCGGCAGCCGGCCGCGATTCTGATGATCGAGATGCCGCCGGGGGATGTGGATGTGAATGTCCATCCGACGAAGTCCGAGGTGCGGTTTAAAGACAGCGGGCGGTTGCACGGGTTGGTGCTGGCGGGGGTGAGGGAAAAGTTGCTGGGGAGCGATTTGACTCCCAAGGCCCGGCCGGAAATCGATGATGAGCAGAGCCGGGGGATGAGGGAGAGGCTGGCGGAGTTTTTGAAGGTGGCGGATGGGCCGGCAGCGCCGCAGCAGGTGAATTCGCAGGGATCGGCGGGGTCGTGGAGTTTGGAAGCGCCGCCGGTGCAGCATGAGGTGATGAGATGGAACGAGCCGCCCCGCGCGGAGTTGCCGCCGATGCCAGGGCCGATGTCGCAGACCCCGGCCGCGCCAATCGACGGCGGTGGGCCTGCGGCGGGTGATGTGCGGATGGGGGCCAAGCAGCCGGCCATGCAGTTGCACAACAGTTATCTGGTGACCGAGAGCGAGGATGGCCTGATCATCATCGATCAGCACGCGCTGCACGAGCGGATCATGTACGAGGAATTGCTGACGCGCATGAAGCGCGGGCCGCTGGAGTCGCAGCATTTGTTGATCCCGGAGGTGGTGAAGGCATCGCCGCGGCAGGTGGCGCTGCTGGAGCAGATTCAGCCGCTATTGAAGAAATTGGGGATCGAGGTGGCGGTGTTCGGGCCTGAAAGCGTGGCGGTTTCTGCCTTCCCGAGCTTTTTAGAAAAATTGGAGCCGGGAGTTTTCGTGACCGAACTGCTCGAGCGCGGCGAGCAGGAATTGCTCGATTTGCACGAGGAAGAATTGCTGCACGAGTTGCTGGACATGATGGCGTGCAAGGCGGCCGTGAAGGCGGGGGATCCGTTGTCGCGCGAGGAGATCGAGGCGCTGCTGGCGCGGCGAGAGGTGCTGGAAAGAGGCAGCAATTGCCCGCATGGGAGGCCGACGACGTTGCGATTGACGCTGGGTGATTTGGAGAGGCAGTTCAAACGAAAAGGGTTTTGAGACGGCGGTTTGGCGATGCCACTCCAGGCTCTAAAGCGCATCCTCAGTACCGCAGATGCGTGGCCATCCGCCCTGAATGAAGTTTACTGACTTTTTCACCCGAGGCGACGGGTCGATTAGAGCGTGCGCCTGCAAGTATGCATCCATTTCCTCAATTGAAGCGGGATTACGCAGGCGGGGTTTGAGCTCGCGGATCAGAGGAGATTGGTTCGGCCTTGGCCCGTTGCAGGCTGCCAGAGCATCGAGCGCGATCAGACTCAATGGGCGCCCTCGGGCCAGCCATTTCTTGACAAGATCCCAGGTCATTGGGGACGCCGCAGCCAAATCGCCCCACCGGGAAGTGAATGGCTCGTGGACGTTTCGTTCGATCCATTCCAGCACTTCAGGGCTTCGGAACTGGGCCAATACCAGGCACTCATGGGCCAGTCGCTCCGGTGGGATGGACGCGAGAGCGTCCTCTGCGATTGCACGAGCTTCGTCGGGGGGAAGACACGCGGCGGCAGCCCACATTAAGGCAATGTTGGAATCTGCCGTGCCCTGTGCGGCAAGCGCTCGGACCCACGACGCGGCCACGTTCCCCAGCGCTTTGCCTGCGACCCCCAGGAGACGGCTCTTGAGCCAAGGGTCTTTGATTTGGCCGAATCTTTCGTGAATTTTTTGAAGCAGGGATTGAGGATCATGCCGCTTGAGCGCCTCGACTACATCGGACTTTAGGAACCAGCGCGTTAAGGCGAAGTTTATAAGGTGATCCAAGTCAGATGCACACTCCGATAAGTTTGGCGCCGGGAATTTGTCCGCATCTGATACTGGAACCTGCGGCTGGCCAGCGGTTCCATCGTCGTCGTAGAAGTCGTCGTGCAGATAGAACTCAAGTGGACCGTGGACAACCGCAAGGTTGAACCACTCCAAAGGTCGCAGCGCAAGGTTCTTAAGTCGCTCCGCAGCTTCGGCTGACAACAGATATGGACCGTCGGGCGATTTGGAAGGGATCGTCACAGTTGCGGGGGACGTTCGCGTGGCTTGGCATAGCTGCATGCTGAAGCACCGAGATCTTGTAGAGATTTGAATGTGATGCAGCGATTAGTCTACCACGAGGCAACCGAAATGTGAGGAGGGCGGGGTGACGCCGCCCCTACTTCGGCTGCGTGGTCGCCGCGAATTGTTTGTTGAGCATCAGTGTGATTTCTTCAGTGAGATCGACCTGATTGTTGGCGTAGAGGACTTCACTGGTGCTCAGGAGCAGCCTTAACTGGTCGGGCGAGAGGCGGGCCATTTCGCGCGAGGATTCGGGGGGACGTTCGGCGACGACCAGGTCGAGATTATGCGCGGCCGCGGCCTGTTTGCAGGCCGCCCGGATCTGATCGTAGAGCCGTGCCGTGTGCTGTTTTTCCAGCTTCAAGAGCTCCATTTCCTTGAGCTTGGTGATCACCTCAAGCTGCGTGGCCGCCTGCACCAGCTCCTCGGTTTTCTGCTGATAGAGCGGCGATTCGGGCTTGAGCTCTTCACGCTGGGCCCCAAGGTCCTCAATCGCCTTGCGGCGGCGGGCAACTTCGGTGTTGTGGGTGGTGGCGTTGCTTTTCATGCTCATCTCAATCGCCTTGCGCTCATCAAGACTGTCGAAGACTTTGGCGACGTTGCAGGTGCCGATGCGAATTTGGGCTTCGGCATGGCAGAGAGTGGCGAAAATTAAGAACGAAAAGATGAACTGATAGCGCATGATCGGGTCCTGGCTGAAGTCTATTGAAACGCGGCAGGAAATTCTGGATTGAGGCGCAGAGAGGAGAACGAACTGACGCGCTGGGCATCGTGGAGCACCGCGGTGACAAGCTGCTCGACATCCATGGCGGGAATGCCGTTGAAAGTCGTGCTGGTGAGAGATGAAGAGGGAGCGGTGCTGGCGAGCGTCGGGGTGAGATGAAGAATGGGCGTGGATTCGGTGGCTAGGTGCGCGGCAGCCGGCTCAGTTGGAATGAGAGCGGTCGCTTGATGACGGGTGGGATGAAAGAAAACGATTGAAAACATGGCTGCGGCGATCAGAAGCGATGGGGCCAGCGCTGACGGAAAAACTCGAAGGCGGCGACGCGGCCGCGCCAGGTGA